>JALSHK010000130.1 GCA_026982275.1 Paracoccaceae bacterium
GTGCAAAAGCGCAATGCCCATCTCACCCGCTGCCTGAAAACCCCTTGGGCACGCGAAAGCCATTACCAGCTGTTCAGCCGCTATCTGGATTCACGCCATGCCGATGGTGGCATGGCCGGCATGGATGAAGGCGAATTCAGTGCAATGATAGAAGAAACCCCCGTCAACACGCGACTGGTGGAATATTCGATCTATCGCGAAGGGAAATCGGTGCCGGTAGCCGTATGCCTGAGTGATCTGCTGCAGGACGGGCTTTCCATGGTCTATTCCTTCTTTGATCCGGATTTCACCAAGGACAGTATCGGCACCTATATGATTCTCGATCACATCCGGCTGGCGCAAGAAAGCGGGCTTTCTTATGTCTATCTTGGATATTGGGTGCAGGGCAGCCCGAAAATGGACTATAAATCCAAATTCATGCCGCTGGAAACCTACCGGACAGGTGGCTGGAAGCTGCTGGACCCAACGCATAGAGATCCTCCTTCCACCCTGCTCGAAAGGCAGCCTGTTTCACGGCAAGTAGCCGCTATACATCTGCCCTGAGCCGAACCACTAAATAAAGTGGAATGCCAAAGGCTTCCACCCGATGCCGGCTTGTTGTTCCCATAAAAAAGCCGCGCTGACCAGCGCGGCTTTTTCGATTTGTTTAGGCCCGGTTATCCCAGCAGGTTTGGCACAATCGTCACGATCACCGGGAATAACCACAGGATCGCCAGCGCCCCTACCTGAATAAGCACAAAGGGAATAACACCACGATAGATATGGCCGGTAGTTACCTGCGGCGGCGCAACACCGCGCAGATAGAACAGCGCAAAGCCGAAGGGAGGCGTCAGGAAGCTGGTTTGCAGGTTGATCGCGATCATGATTGTTACCCATTTGGGATCAAACGAGCCGCCATAGATTACCGGCCCCACGATCGGGATCACAATGTAGATGATCTCGAGGAAATCAAGCACAAAGCCAAGCACAAACAGCACGATCATCACAATCAGGAACACTTTCCATTCATTGTCGAAAGACTTCAGGAAATCCTGGATATAATCTTCGCCGCCAAAGGAGATGACCACAAGATTCAGCACTTGCGAGCCGATCAGGATGGCAAATACCATCGAGGTCACCTTGGCCGTCTCTCGTACCACCGGGGTTAGAACCGAGGTTCGCAGCAGCGTGAAGCAGGCATAGAGCAGCCCCCCCATGGAGACAAAATAGGCCCCTTGTGCGATAATAATCGCAATCCAGTTTTCCCAGCCGACATTCTCGATACTGGAGCGCAGATCGAAATTCACCCCGACCAGCAGCATTATCATCAGAGCAAAACTCGTGCGGAGGATCCACTTGCCAGAGGTATTCTCGTCTTTCAGCTTACGATAGGCTGCCAGCAGAATGGCCCCGGCCGCCCCGAGCGCCGCAGCGGGAGTCGGGTTGGTGATACCGCCAAGTATCGAGCCAAGCACCGCAACAATCAAAACCAGCGGCGGGAAAACCACACGCAGAATGTCATTCTCGCCGAGGCGCGGACCGGATTTGGCCAGGCCATACAGGATGAATATAAACGGTATAGCCAGCCTTGCCCAGGCCGATCCCGGAGAATTCGCAGGGGTGATGAAATACACATCTACCAAAATCGCGCCCAATATACCGAGGGAACCAAGGATCAAAGGTATTTTGCTCTTGCGTGGCGATACCCCGTAGGTGATCGCAAATACCAGTGCCACCAGTGTCAGGAGAACCAGCAAGCCGGAGCCGAGCAACGGCGCGTCGATGATTTTTTGCGCGACCAGTTCAGCCACTTCCTCGGGGGTCCGCTCGCGGTTCACATCGCCAAACTCGGCCTTCAGCGCATCAAGCTCTGCGCGCAAAGCAACGGAGGTATCCCACTTTTCCTGACCATGCTTTTCGATCATCGAAGCCTGGCACTGCTCGGAAACATTGGTGCGCAGCTCTGGCTGAACACCGATTTCGGCAGTTGAAGACACATATACCGACTGACTGCCAGAGAATCCAACGCTGTTCATGCCAATGGCGGTGCCAATGATAAAGAGCGGCACAAACAGGAACCACATCATGGAATGGTTTTTGCCCTCGCCATGGCCGGTAGCTGCCAGCGCCGGAATCGGAGGCGCATTTTGCGGCTTGAACAACGCATAGCCAAAGGCATACAGGCCATATAGGAAGGCGAGGAATATACCCGGCAGCAATGCCGCCTGAAACAGGGTGCCTACTGAAAGCACTGCGGCTTCACCAAGATAGGTAAGCGCATCGGTGCAGCCCAATACCTGGGCGCGCTGCTCTTGCGCTGCAGCATAAAGATCCCCGGCAAGAGTGCCAAGCAGCACGATTACGATGGAGGGCGGAATGATTTGCCCCAATGTTCCGGATGCCGCGATCACCCCCGTCGCCAGCTCCGGCGAATAGCCGTTGCGCAGCATCGTGGGCAAGGAAAGCAGACCCATGGTAACCACGGTGGCCCCAACGATGCCGGTAGAGGCGGCGAGGAAAGCACCAACCATAACCACCGAAACAGCCAGACCGCCGGGCAATGGGCCGAACACCCGCGCCATGGTGGTGAGCAGATCTTCCGCGATTTTGGAGCGCTCAAGCGTTACGCCCATCAAAACAAACATCACAACCGCCAGCAGGGTCTCGATGCTTTGACCGGCAAACACACGTTCGTTCATCCGGTTCACAATAAAGGATAGCTTGCGATCCAGCGCCCGCTCCCAGCCGCCTTCAAAAATCGGGCCAACAACCGTGGGCAGGTCCGGGTATCGGAACAAGGATATGGATTCGCGCGCCACACCGCTATTCACCAGCGCCAGATATTCTTCACTGCGCTGATCAAGCGCGGCGTGCAGCAAAATACCGGAATTATCCAGTGCGGCCAGAATGCCGAAGGCCGCCGTTGCCGCGCCGCCAATGGCAAAAGCCACCGGAAAGCCCGACATAATGCCCAGAAACAGGCAGGCGAAGGTAATTATAAGGCCTAACTCGACCCCGTCTAATCCAAATAGCATCTCACTGCCCCTTTAGTGAATGGCGGCGGCAGCTTCGGCCGTCTCGTCATTGAGTGAATCTCGGTCGAGATATTTGTTTTCAGAGCCTTTACCCTCGATAAATTCGAGCAAAGAGCGATAGAAAAACGCTATCCCCTGCAAAATCATCATGAAAGCGAAGGAAATCAGCAGCACCTTGAATAGAAAATAAGCGTTAAACCCGTTGGGCGAAAAGCCTATCAGCTCGATATTTTCTTTCAGAAACGGCGCTTTGCGCATCATTGATTCCAGGCTGGCCGAGGCGCTGAACTTGGGTGTAACCAGATTGCGCCACATGAAGAACCAGCCAAACAGCCAGATCAGAAGCATCGAGGGCATGATAAAGAAAAGCGAACCGAACATATCGATCACCTTTTTCACCCGAAAGCTGACCCGCGCATAAACCAGATCCACCCGCACATGCCCGCCCTGCACAAAGGTATAGGCGGCTACAAGCGCCACGATCATGGCGTTATAGAGCTTCAGCTCTTCGCCAAACCAGCTGAGATCTTTGGTGAAGACCATGCCGAACGGCCCGATCGAGATTTCCGATACCCGAAAGATACGCTGCAAAAACACGATCATCACCTGCTGCAGCACCATAATCAGGCCCGCCCAGGCAAAAAACCGGCCTACACCATTGGAGAACCCTTCGATGATGCGCACGGTGCGCCACATGAAGGGGCGATGAATCAATCCGATTACGGTTAATACCAGAAACAGGTCGATAACCACAAACAGAAGCTCTTTCGAGGCGCCGTAATATATAAACCGGATTACGGATTCAGGATCATTTGCCCAGTTCAGCCAGGCCATCGGATTGGCAAGGGCCGTAAACAGATCTACAAATCCCTGCAACAATTGGGCAACCACCCAGCTTAGCGCATCAGCCATTCTGTCTCTCTCGAATTGTAGGAAATATTCAAAAAATGCCCCCCGCCATCTATAGCGGGGAGCACTGATTCAGGTCCGGGACCTAGCCAAGAACACGGTCACGCTGGG
>JALSHK010000131.1 GCA_026982275.1 Paracoccaceae bacterium
AACCACGGGGGCGTCTTTCGCGGTCATGCTGGGATTTACCGAGTGGATCGGGGTGAAATCATAGCTAAAATTCTTGCGCTTCGCTTGCACTTTATCCAGCACGCCGCGCAGCTCGGCCTCTACATCTTCGATATTTTCCTCCATCAAAAACCGCCGGTCCACGATCATTTTGCAATGGTCCGGCACTACGGGGCTGGGCAGGCCGGTAAAGCCCACTTCCGGCTCCGCCTGCCCGCCATGGATGGAATTGATGTTCATCGTGCTTTGCTTGGCGCCTTCGGGGATCACCGGCATATCGGTGTGCTTGGCCGCCAGCGCAGGGTAAAGGCTGGCCTCCATTTCGGCCATCACCGCCCCCATATGGCGCACGGCGCAATCGCCCAGAAAAGGCATAGAGCCATGGGCAATGCGGCCATGGGTTTCGATCTCGGCCCAAAACACCCCGCGATGGCCAAGGCATACACGGTCTTTGTGCAACGGCTCGGGGATAATCACATGCTGCACCTTTTCGGGGCTAAAATACCCCTGCTCCGAAAGGTAAGCCACGCCGCCAAAACCGCCGGTTTCCTCATCTGCCGTGCCTGAAATCTCGATCGCACCGCTGAAATCGGGCCATGTCTCGAGGAAGGCCTCCACGGCAATGATCGAGGTCGCCAGCCCGCCCTTCATATCGCAAGCGCCACGGCCATATATCTTGCCATCCTCCAGCTCGCCGCCAAAGGGGGCACGGGTCCAGCCCTGCCCTACCGTCACCACATCGATATGGCTGTTAAAATGCACACATTCGCCCGCCCGCGCGCCCTCACGGCGGGCCACGATATTCCAGCGCGGGTATTTTTCGCAATCGCCCGGGGTATCAAAAGCGCGGATCAGCTTTGTTTGAAAGCCGCAAGCACTGAGCCGCCGGCCCAGATATTCGCAAATATCGCGATAAAACTCGCCGGGAGGATTGAGGGTGGGGATGCGGATCAGATCCCGGGTCAAGGCGACCAGTTCATCGCGTTTGCCCTCTATACGGCTGAAAAAATGCTGCTCTTTATTGCCCACGAACTTGGCCTTTTTCGAAATGATTGCTCTTGTATACAGCTTTTATTTGGCGGGTGTGCCGGTTTTTCCGAGCTTTGCAAAAAATTTATTGACTCAATCAGGACATCCGCGAAGATAGCTCATTTTTCATTATCCGGCAATTTTCGCCAATATTCGATTTCAGGAGGCATATAGTATGGCTAATCCATCAGGAGATAAACTCAAAAAAATTCAGGAAATGCTCAATAAAATGGTAAATCCCAAGCCGCCGCTGGAGGTAGATGGCAAATGGGGCAAGAAAACCAGCGCCGCAATCAAGCTGCTGCAAGCCAAGGCCAAAATCCCGACAACGGGCGAGGTTGATTCCGCCACAGGGCTGGTATTGGCGCGGGTGTTCAAAACCGGAAAAATCGAAAAAGAACAACCGGTCCTTTTTGTCCAGGACAGAGGCAAAACCATCGGTTATACCCAAAAAGAATACAATAAAGCGAAGAAATCCATTATCGAAGGGATGCGAAAAGGGCCGCTTTTCAAAATGAAAATTGCCAGCCAGTCGGCTCAATCCTTGTGGAAGCACTTTGACAGCCTGAACCGGGACCAGTGGTTTGTTTCCTGGTGCATCGAGGTCTACAGTTCGGCGGACCTTCCGCCCAAATCGCAGATCGACAATGCGATCAAAACCACCAAAAAAATGGAATCCTACCTGAAATCCGGCAATATTTCCAAATTCCTGGCCGAACAAGTGGCCGCAGAGCGCACCACTAATCAAATGTTGGCAAAAATGCGCAAATATCAGGAAGCGATGATTTCGGGCGGGGATGGGTTGGTCGAGGATCTGGAATGGACCAAAACCCTGTCCTTCACTTTTGTGGGGGTGTTTGCCGCGCCGGTTACCGCCAGCGTCCTCGGGACCGGCGCGCTGGCCTCGGCGATCGTAGGAGGGGCCGCCGTCGCCGCTGCGGAATCCGCCGCCAGCGAAATTGGCAAGGGCAGCGCGGGCGTGAAAGACTGGACCCCGGGTGGGGCTGTCAAAAACGTGATCGTCGATGCCGGCGTTGGCGGCATTGTCGGTATTTTCAATAAAGGTGGCTCGGGGGGAAAGCATGTATTTGATGCGACAATCACCAAGATCGCCCCCAAGCTGGCGGCGGAAAAGGGATTCAAAACCCTGAGCAAGGAAACCGTTGGCCGGCTTGCGGTGTATCTGGTCACCGAAGGCGCTAAAAGCACCACCGAAGGCGCGATCAAAGACACGGCCATTTCGATCAAGGACAAGAAAAAGATGACCTTGGAAAAATTCACCACCAATCTGGCGCTGAACTTTGTAAAAGGCGTTTCCCTTGGCCCGCTTAGCGGTGTGATCGGCAAATATGCCAGCGGCACCATCGATAAAAAGTTTAAATCCAAAATCTGGGATATCGCCCTGAAAGAGATGAGCAAATCCTCTAAAGGGACGATCCATATTGATGCTATTAACAAACGCACCATCGAGCTGGTGGAAAAAATGATCGGCGATATGATCAAGGCGGATCAAAACCTTGCTGTCGATAACGCGCTCAAAAAATCAAAAGGGCCGATTAGCACAAAAGCTTTTGAAAAGCACATGGAGGCGTTTTTGTTTTCCAACCAACGGCTAAAAACCTATTCTGCCATAGCCGCAAAAATGGCGCAGAAATCCCTAAAGAATAAATAGAAATACCCTTTGCCCCTCGCTCGGGCGGGCGGGGGGCAAAGGGAAATTTGCAAATTCCGGCCTGAACCATACCTGGCACCTTCACCGGGAATATTTTCATATGCCCGCCCAGTTGGCCGGATCCACATATAACCCGAACCAGATGGACCACAGACCCAGCAAAACAAACACCGCGCCTATGGTCCATCGCATACCCTTGAGCCGCTGTGCGAATTTATCAAGCCCGTGGGAAAATCGCGGCACAAAGGCAAAAACCGCCAGCGGGGCCGATAGAAACAGCCCGAACAGAAACATCATCCAAAAGCCGGCAAGCATCGTCCCGGTTGTGGCTGCCAGACCCAGCAGGCCAAACAGAATAGGGGCAGCGCAAGCCGGAATATTCAGCCCGAAAGCCAAGCCGAGCACTGCGGGATTGCGTGCCTTTTTCCAGGCGGCCGGGGCCAGCGCCATGCGCCGCTTGATAAGCCCTGCACGGCCCAGAATAAAGGCCAGACCAACCAGAAGATAAATGATCCCGAATACCAGCCAAATGCCGGTTTGCGCTCCGATCAATCTTTGTCCGATGAAAGCGATGATAGCGCCAGCCCCCCCCGCCGTGATCGAGCGCACAAGAATGAACACCAGAACCGCGCGGATTTTTTCGGGCGCGCCACGGTCTTTTTGCGTGTCCAGAAACAGCAAATGACCGCCTATAGTGCATGGCTCTATGAAACCGAGCAGCCCAAGCCCGATGGGCAATAAGACAAGTGCCTGTAATGAGAGTTCCAACTGATTCCCCTTTTTGCCAGTTGGGCCATCCGGCTGCGGGGAGGTCAATGGATTTTGCCGGTTGTCTCGCAAAATTGATGGCTTCTTGCGCATTGCCGCTATTTCACATGCAAGAAAACCAGCCCAAACCTCTTCCTCTCCTGTAAACGCAGCTTCCCTTACGCATATACAGAAGAGGTGGTTAAAGGGAGGATAGCGATATTTCCGGCCATCTGGCACAGCAGATGACGGCGCGCGGGGCAGCCATTGGCATTAATGCAGCATGCAATACAATATGTTGTCGTGCCCCTGCACTTTCTGCCATAATATAGAAAAAAAGGAATCGAGCTATGGTCAATGATCTCTTCAATGAAGATGCTGCCTCTAACGATTATGATGCTGCTTCCATCGAGGTGCTGGAAGGGCTTGAGCCGGTGCGCAAGCGGCCGGGCATGTATATCGGTGGCACCGATAGCCGCGCAATGCACCATCTTGTTGCAGAGGTG
>JALSHK010000132.1 GCA_026982275.1 Paracoccaceae bacterium
GATGCGGGCCGCGGCATAGGTCTTGCCACTCGCCATGCCAATACATTCGCAGGTCCTCATCGCCCGGGATGCTCTCGATCAGCTCTACCTTATAAGGCTCGTTATTATCCTTGTAAAACTGGATGGCGCGCTCGCGCTCCCAGACCTCGGTGCGCACCGGCTCGCGCTTGTTGATGATCTCGCGCATTTTCTTTTCGATGGTTTTCAGGTCATCTTCGGTAAAAGGCTCGTCGCGGTCAAAATCATAATACCAGCCGTTTTTAATAACCGGCCCGATGGTGACCTGCACATCGGGCCACAGCTCCTGCACCGCGCGGGCCATGATATGGGCGGCATCGTGGCGGAAAAGCTCCAGCGCTTGCGATTCGTCTTTGGAGGTGTAAATCGCGAAATCGCTATCGGCGTTGATCGGGATCGAAAGGTCGGAGAATTTGCCGTTGATCGCACAGGCCAGCGCGGCTTTGCCGAGGCTTTTGGAAATGTCGGAGGCCACCGCAGCGCCGGTAATGCCGGCGGGATATCTGCGCACAGCGCCATCAGGGAGGGTGAGGGAAACTTCGGCCATATCGGCTCTCCTTTGAAGTTTGGCGCCTACGAAACGCCCGATTACTGGGAGGGGGATAGATGGGCGCTTTTTGCTCGATTGTCAACATCTTGCAAAAAGCGCCCGTTATCCATTTCCGGCTTGCGGCGTTTTTCCATTTTGCTTTGCCAAGGGGGGTTGTATGGCAAATCAACAAGATAAAACGCGAGTGGCTGCGCCGAAAATAGAGTGCCGCCGTGCTATTTCGGTCTAGCGGTTATAATCGAGAATTTGGCTGACAGGGCGTGTCAGCCAAATGCCAGAAACCCTAAAACCGCTCCAGAACCGTGCTGGATTCGAGCTGAATCAGCGGAATATCGCGCATATTGACGATATAGGAGAATTGTGCCCGCCCTGCCGAGACCGCCTGCCGCGCGGGGCTGCGGGCCTCGAAAAGCATTTCGGCTTCTATCCGGCAAAGGTCGTTTTCGCAGGCAACTACGGTTTTGCCGGGAATAAATTCATAGCTGCGCTCGGGCCAGCGGGCAAAAAAGCCGCGCTTGTCCGAAATCACCTGTGTGCGGGTCCAGTCATTGTTATAAAAAAGGATGCGTTCGGTGTAATAGCTGTTGATCGCGTCCTCGAGATTGGTCTTGGCGTCTAGCTGAAGGTCTATGGTGAATTGCAGAAATTCCAGCGCGGCATCGGCCTGGGTGCCGGCGAGCGGGGGCGATAGATCAACGCGAGGCGGGGCGGGGATGGCGGAAAGCGGAAATGACAAAGGCAGAACTGCGCGACGGGCAGGAAGATCAGGCGCTGGCAGGCTTGGCCGCAGTTGCACAAAAAGCTGTGGCGAAGCCAGCGGCAGAGGCGCGCGCAAGGCGGTCGGCGCGATTTCTGCGATCGGGGGATCAATCGGCATATCTTCCAGAATTCGCTCGGCCAAGGCGATATAAAGCGGCTCTTCGGGCCAGCGCCGGATAAAGGCCTGCAAGGTGGCGCGGGTGCCGGCAGCGCGCACCTCGGACCAGTCTTCGACCACACCTTTGGACACGCCGGTGCCGGATTGGGCCAGAACGGCAGCCGGAGGCGCGAAAAACAGCAGGGCAATGAGGAGCGGTCCGAATTTCATGGTTGTTTTGGTTTCAATCGGTTTATTACAGTTAAGGGCGGCCAGGCTGGCCGGAGACAGGCAGCAATAGGATGCGAAAAAATGACGAAAAGCAAGTTTTTTGAAACCCGCAATGGTCGAAGGCTGGCCTATCGGCAGGCTATGGGCGCGGGGCCGGGGGTGGTTTTTCTGGGGGGGTTCAAATCCGATATGCAGGGCAGCAAGGCGGCATATCTGCATCAATGGGCGCAGGCTTCGGGGCGGGCGTTTTTGCGCTTTGATTATTCCGGCCATGGCGAAAGCGGCGGGGAATTCACCGATGGTTGCATCGGGGACTGGGCCGGGGATGCGATGGAGATCGTGGAGGCGCTCACTGACGGGCCGCAGGTGATTGTCGGCTCCTCTATGGGGGGCTGGATCGGGCTTTTGCTGGCGCGGGCGATGCCGGAAAAGGTGCAGGGGCTGGTCGGGGTGGCCGCCGCGCCGGATTTCACCGAGGACGGGATGTGGGCCGGATTCGATGCCGCCACGCGGGCGGCCATGATGCGGGATGGCCGGATAGCCCTGCCTTCGGAATACGAGGATAGCCCCTATATCATCACCCGCCGCCTGATCGAGGACGGACGAAACCGGCTGGTGCTGCGCCAGCCCCTTGCCTTGCCGTTTCCGGTGCGGTTATTGCACGGCACGGCGGATGCTTCGGTGGAGCTTTCGGTGCCATTGCGGCTTTTGGAGCATGCGCAGGGCGAGGATATCCGGCTATTGCTGGTAAAAGGCGCGGATCACAGCTTTTCTTCGCCCGCCTGCCTGGCGCTGCTGGAAAAGGCTATTGTCGAGGTGAGCCGCTAGGCTTTGGCCGCTTCCAGCAGCTTGTGGAATTCAACGGTGAAATTATAGATATCTCCGGGCCAGCGGGCAGAGAGATAATGGCCGTCAAGCAGGGTAAAGCCGCGCGCCATATGCCCGGGGCTATCGCGCATGAGGGGTAGCGACCCTTTGATGAAATCCGACGGGCTGGCCAGGGCGGCGGTTACTTCGTCCTCTACCGTAGTCGGGTAGGTCAGATAATAATCACCCATCCGGCGCTTGGTCAGCCTATAGGCCAGCAATTCCTGCCGCCGAAGCAGCGCTGTGGTTTTCCGGCCGTGCAGAATGGATTTTCCGGTATCTGGGTCCATGGCGCGGGCGGCGGCCACCACCCCGTGGCAAATGGCACCCACCGGCTTTTGCAGCTTGAAAAATGCAACGATTGCGGCCTGCAAGGTGCGGGATTCCAGATAGGGCCGGACCTCTTTTGAATGACCGCCGGGCAGGATCAGGCCGTCATATTCGGCAGGGTCGATCCGGGCATAGGACATAGGCTTGCGAAAGCGCTTGTCGAGCGCCAGCTCGGTGCAGGCCGCACGGGCATCCTTGCGCGCGATCAGGGATTTTTTCAGCACCCCCAGCCCCTCGCCCGAGAGCATGATCGGATCGGGCGTGGCAGATTTTCCGGTATCGGTGGCGAAATGGATTTCCACGCCGGATTGGCCGAGGATTTTCCACGGAATCGCAACCTCGGTCGGATCAAAGCCTTTGGTGCTGGTCGCGATCAGAACTTTCATGAAACCAGAACACCAACCGCCGCCAGCCCCAGCCCGATAAAGGCGGTGCCAAGGGCAGCGGTGTTGATGGTCACCAGTAATTGCATCCGGTCTTTGGCTTCTTGGCCTTCGGGCGCGTCTTTTTTCATCTTGAGCGCCATGCGCACCGAAATGCCGATGCCGATCAGGCCAAGCCCGGCCAGAACAACGCCGGCATAAACCATATATGTAAAGATATTTTCCATGGGTTTCTATTTAGGGAAGCTGCGGCTATTTAGCAAGCCGACCCTTGCTCAAAGCGGCGCTTGCGGCTAGGGTCCTCGCTCGAAATCCGAACAGGCAGGAGAAGCAAAATGGACGAAAATGACGAGGTTCAACAGAGCCAATACCGGGTGACCTCAAGCGAATTGCGGGCCTTTGTGGAGCGGTATGAGCGCTTGGAAATCGAGAAGAAAGACATTGCCGACCATCAGAAAGAAGTGATGGCCGAGGCAAAATCCCGTGGTTATGATACCAAAATATTGCGCAAGATCGTGGCGCTACGCAAGAAAGACCCGCAGGAAATCTCCGAGGAAGAAGCTGTGCTTGATATGTATAAAGAGGCGCTGGGCATGTAGGCGAAATCGTCGCATTGATTGGTGGCGGGTTTGCCGCCATCATCTGTGCTAAAGGGGGGCGCATTGTTTGAACTTAACAGGGGAAACATTGCCCATGAGAACATTGCCGGATAAAAT
>JALSHK010000133.1 GCA_026982275.1 Paracoccaceae bacterium
CATACGGGCGCCCGGAGGCTCGTTCATTTGGCCGTAAACCAGCGCAATTTTGCTTTCTTCCAGATTGTCCGGAATAATCACGCTACCTTCGATCATCTCGTGGTAAAGGTCGTTGCCTTCACGGGTCCGCTCACCAACGCCGGCAAACACCGACACACCGGAGTGCACCTTGGCGATGTTGTTGATTAGTTCCATAATAAGAACGGTTTTGCCAACACCAGCACCGCCAAACAGGCCAATTTTGCCGCCTTTGGTATAGGGCGCGAGCAGGTCGATCACCTTGATGCCGGTTTCCAGCAGCTCGGATTCAGTGGACTGGTCCGCGAAATCAGGCGCGTCGCCGTGGATCGAACGGGTCTCTTTGGCTTCAATCGGACCTTTTTCGTCAACCGGCTCGCCGATCACGTTCATAATCCGGCCAAGCGTGGCCACGCCAACCGGCACCTGAATGGTGTCGCCGGTGTCGGTCACTTTATCGCCGCGCACAAGGCCCTCGGTTGCGTCCATCGCCACGGTGCGAACCGTGTTCTCGCCAAGGTGCTGGGCAACTTCCAGCACCAGGCGGTTGCCGTTATTGTCGCATTCAAGGGCGTTCAGGATCGCCGGCAGGTTGTCTTCGAACTGAACGTCGACAACCGCGCCAATCACCTGTGTAATTTTACCTACAGCTTTTTTAGCCATCAGTTTTTCTCCAGTTTAAAGCGCTTCAGCGCCCGAGATAATCTCGATCAATTCATTGGTAATCGCAGCCTGACGCGAGCGGTTAAACTCGATGGTCAGTTTGTCGATCATTTCGCCGGCGTTGCGGGTGGCGTTGTCCATGGCAGACATCCGCGCGCCCTGCTCCGAGGCACCGTTTTCCAGCAGCGCTGTGAAAATCTGGGTTGATACTGCACGGGGCAGCAGGTCATCCAGAATTTCGGTTTCTTCCGGCTCAAAGTCATACAAGGTCGAGGAGGCATCCTCTTCCACTTCAAACTTGGACGGAATCAGCTGTAGCGGAGTCGGGATCTGGCTTACGACCGATTCAAACCGGCTGTAAAAGATCGTTGCCACGTCAAATTCACCAGCATCAAAGCGCTTAATCACGTCTTTACCAACGGCCGCCGCGTGGGCATAGCCAAGGCGCTTAACCTCGGACATATCCACATGGTCGATCATGATATCGCCAAAATCACGCTTGAGCTGGTCACGGCCTTTTTTGCCAACGGTGATCATTTTCACCGTTTTGCCAGCGGCTTGCAGCTCGTTTGCATGCACCCGCGCCAGCTTGGCAATATTGCCGTTAAAGCCGCCGCAAAGCCCACGCTCGGAGGTGGCAACGATGAGCAAATGCACATCGTCTTTCCCCGTGCCGCGCAGCAAAAGCGGTGCATTTTCGCTCTCGGCAGCGCCGTGAGCGAGGTTACCAAGAACGGCCTTCATCTGCGCCGCATAGGGCCGCGCATCTTCAGCAGATTCCTGGGCACGGCGAAGCTTCGCCGCAGCCACCATTTGCATGGCCTTAGTGATCTTGCGCGTGTTTTTAACACTGCCGATCCTAGTTTTTAGGTCTTTGAGGTTCGCCATTGGCTAAAACTCCTATCCCATAAGGCCAAAATTAAGCGAAGTCTTTTACAAACGCTTCGAGCACGGATTTAACGCTGTCATCCAGCTCACCTTTAACCTTGCGGTCATTATCGGTGATGTCTTTCAACAGGTCAGCATGGTTCGTGCGCAGGTGCGCCAGCAAGCTAGCCTCGAAACGGGCAACGTCTTTAACGTCAACATTATCAAGGAAGCCCTTGGTGCCCGCGTAAATAACCATAACCTGCTCGGCATTGGTCAGCGGCGAATACTGCGCTTGCTTCAGCAGCTCGGTGAGGCGCGCGCCACGGGCCAGAAGAGCCTGTGTTGCGGCATCAAGATCAGAGCCAAACTGGGCAAAAGCCGCCATCTCGCGATACTGCGCCAATTCCAGCTTCAAAGAGCCAGCCACGGAGGACATCGCCTTGGTTTGCGCCGAAGAGCCAACCCGCGAAACCGAAAGGCCTGTGTTAACCGCTGGGCGGATGCCTGCGTTAAACAGTTCGGTTTCAAGGAAGATCTGACCATCGGTGATCGAAATCACGTTGGTTGGAATAAACGCCGAAACGTCGCCGCCTTGGGTTTCAATGATCGGCAGCGCGGTAAGCGAGCCGGAACCATAATCCGCGTTTAGCTTCGATGAGCGCTCAAGAAGCCTTGAGTGAAGATAGAAAACATCGCCCGGGTAAGCTTCACGCCCGGGTGGGCGGCGGAGCAGCAAGGACATTTGGCGATACGCCACAGCCTGCTTGGAAAGGTCATCATAAATGATCAGCGCGTGGCGGCCATTGTCACGGAAGTGCTCGGCCATCGCGGTGGCGCAATAAGGCGCAAGGAACTGAAGCGGTGCGGGGTCAGAAGCGGTTGCGGCCACAACGATAGAATATTCCATCGCGCCGTTTTCTTCCAGCTTGCGCACCAACTGTGCCACGGTCGAGCGCTTTTGCCCGATCGCCACATATACGCAGTAAAGCTTTTTGTATTCGTCGTCACCAGCGGCTTCATTATAGGCCTTCTGGTTCAGCACGGCATCCAGCGCCACAGCAGATTTGCCGGTTTGGCGGTCACCAATGATAAGCTCGCGCTGGCCACGGCCAACGGGAATAAGCGCATCAACCGATTTCAGGCCAGTGGCCATAGGCTCGTGCACAGATTTCCGTGGGATAATGCCGGGGGCTTTAACATCCGCTACCGAGCGCTTTTTGGTTTTCAGCGGGCCTTTGCCGTCAATCGGGTTACCCAAGCCATCGACCACGCGGCCAAGCAGCTCGTCGCCCACAGGAACGTCCACAATAGAGTTCGTCCGCTTAACGGTGTCGCCCTCTTTAATGTCGCGGTCCGAACCAAAAATCACGATACCGACATTATCGGTTTCGAGGTTCAGCGCCATGCCACGGATACCACCGGGGAATTCGACCATTTCACCGGCTTGAACATTGTCCAACCCATACACACGCGCAATACCATCGCCAACCGATAGCACACGCCCTACTTCAGCGACTTCAGCCTCAGCACCAAAATTCTTGATCTGGTCCTTGAGGATCGCGGAGATTTCTGCGGCTTGGATGCCCATTTATCCGACCTCTTTCATTGCATTTTGAAGGTTATTAAGTTTGCTGCGAAGCGAGCTGTCAACCATGGCCGACCCCACCTTCACAATAAGACCGCCGATAAGATCCTTATCCACGATCACATTTACTTTCACGTCTTTTCCGACCGATTTTTTCAAAGCCGCAGCCAGCGCCGTGCTCTGCTTTTCGGTCAGCGCTTTGGCGGCGACCACCTCGGCGGAAACCTCGCCACGGTCATCCGCGGCCAGCGCTTTGACCTGAGAGATCATCTCGGGCAGCGCGTTCAGGCGGCGATTTTCGGCCATCAGCGCTACGGTGTTAGCGGCCTCGGCCCCCAGCCCCATTTTGTCGGTCAAAGCGCGCATGGCCTTGCCCTGCTCTTCGCGGCTCAAAAGCGGCGAGGAGATGACATCTCGCAAATCGGCACTTTCATCAAGCGCGGCTTGCAGCGAATCCAGATCGGCCTCGACGGCGGACAGGTTTTTGCCCTCCTTGGCGATCTCGAACAATGCGATCGCATAGCGCCCCGAGGCCCCTGCGGTTATTGATGCTGTAGCAGACACGAACACCCCTTTATTCTTGTGCGCCCTTAACAGGGCCATGAGCAACGGTTCGGCGAGTCATGCAGAACCCGTTGAAATCGGGGCGGTGATAGCAGAGGCCCGCGCGTGAGGCAAGAGACAGGCTAAAACCCGCCGATTCAGGTTTATAGGCGTATTATCAATGTGTTAACCCAAGACATGCCCCCGATGCGACGCTTTGCGCTCCATATT
>JALSHK010000134.1 GCA_026982275.1 Paracoccaceae bacterium
AAACGGAATTTCATCATCCATTCCGCCTGCCGGAGGCGCGCTTTGTGGTCCGCCCTGATTGCCGCCGCCATAGCCGCCTTGCTGCTGGCCTCCACCATAGCCACCACCGCTATCATTGCGCCCGCCAAGCATAACCAGCTTGCTATCGAAACCCTGCAAAACGACTTCGGTGGAATAGCGGTCATTGCCGCTTTGATCCTGCCATTTGCGGGTTTGCAATTTTCCTTCCAGATAGACCGACGAGCCTTTTTTCAGGTATTGCTCACATACCCGCACCAGGCCTTCGGAGAAGATCGCCACCGTGTGCCATTCGGTTTTCTCACGGTTTTCGCCGGTGTTTTTATCCCGCCAGCGCTCGGAGGTGGCGATGCGCAGGTTGCAGACCTTGCCGCCATTGTTAAAGCTGCGGATTTCGGGATCTGCCCCGAGATTTCCCAATAGAATAACTTTGTTTACGCTGCCAGCCACGATTTTCTCCCTGTTCGAATCTGTTGGCGCGATACTAGCCAACAACGCAGGCAGAGGCTACATCCTAATCGGGCTAACATTTTTTTATCATCCGCGCTATATTGCCACGAAATTGTATCAGAGGCTGATTTTGAACAGAATATATTTTTGGCTGTCGGGGTGTTTCATCGGTGCTGGCAGTGTATTTGCACAGAATGTAGAGGTAAATACGCTGCGCTTCCAAGGCACAAACAGCATTATTGATCATTATAACGAGCGGCCCGCGACTGCGGGCTCCATGCGCGATAATCTGAATGCCCTGCGCCACCGTATATTGGCCGATCCTTTTCCGATCCCCGCTAAAATAGATGAGGGCAGCTATTATCAAATGGCGATCCGCATGGCCGAGCGCCATGATATCCCCAAACAGCTGTTTTTCAATCTGGTAACGGCGGAATCCAATTGGGACCCGCTGATCACCTCGCCGCGCGGCGCGATCGGGCTGGCACAGCTCATGCCCGGCACCGCCGAGGAGCTGGGGGTGGACCCGTGGGATGCGCTGGATAATCTGGAGGGCGGCGCGCGCTATTTGCGCCAGCAATACCAGCGCTTTGGCTCATGGGAGCTGGCGCTGGCGGCCTATAATGCGGGGCCGGGGGCGGTGCAGCGCTTTGACGGCATTCCGCCCTATGCCGAGACGCAAGAATATGTGGCGAAGATATTGGAGGATCTGGATATTCCGTGATTTTGCGCGGAGCTTTGGCCTCTGGATATGAGTGTTTTTGAAAGAGTGAAGCCTGTTGGCATTCTGTTTTAATCCGATATACTGCTTATGACGGAGGTCAACTTGTCCGCATTTCTCACCACAACCCCGATGCCTGCCATGCTTGCCTTGCTCACGGTGGCGCTGATGTTTGTGCTGTTTATCCGCGAAACCTATCCCACAGAGGTGGTGGCGCTTGGCGGCGCGGCCTTTATGCTGGTGGCGGGGGTTCTGCCGGTTGACGGTTTTCTGGCGGTGTTTTCCAATCCCGCCCCGTGGACGGTGGGGGCGATGTTTATTTTGTCGGGGGCCTTGGTGCGCACCGGCGCGCTCAATACCCTGACAGGGCTGGTGACCAAACATGCCGGAGCGCACCCAAAGCTGGTGCTGCTCGGCTTGGCGGGATTTACGCTGCTGGCCTCGGCTTTTATGAATAATACGCCGGTTGTGGTGCTGCTTATTCCGGTGATGGTGCAGCTGGCGCGCAGCTTTGGTATTGCGCCTTCCAAGCTGCTGATCCCGCTTTCCTATACCGCGATTTTTGGCGGCATGCTGACCCTGATCGGCACCTCGACCAACCTGTTGGTAGACGGGGTGGCGCAGGCGCAGGGGCTTGCGCCTTTTGGCCTGTTCGAGGTCACGCCGCTGGCGATTATTCTGGCGGCGTTTGGCATGTTTTATCTTTATCTGCTGGGGCCAAGGCTGCTGCCTGAACGGCTATCAATGGCGGATATGCTGGTGAATCGGCAGAAAACCAATTTTTTTACCGAAGTGGCGGTGCCGGAAGGGTCCAAGCTGGTCGGGCTGCCGGTGTTGGAGGTGGATATGTTCAGGCGGCCGGGCATGCGGGTGGTGGATGTGCTGCGCGGCGATGAAAGCCTGCGGCGTTCGCTCAAGGGGGTCAGTTTGCGCGCCGGGGATCGCGTGGTGCTAAAAACCGGTATGGACGAGCTTTTGGGCCTGCGCGAAAGCCGCGCGCTGGAGATGGTGGAGCAGATCGGCCAGCAAAAAACCACCACAGTCGAGGCGCTGATCGCGCCGGAATGCCGAATGGCGGGGCGGCGGCTGGGCAGCTTGCGGCTGCGGCGGCGCTACGGGGTTTATGTGTTGGCGGTGCATCGGCGCAACCAGAATCTGGGGCAGGCGCTGGATGAAATTACCGTGCGGGTGGGCGACACACTTTTGCTGGAAGGCGGGGCCGAGGATATAAGGCGGCTGGCGGCGGATATGGAGCTGATTGACGTGGCCACCCCCGAAGCGCGGCCTTATCGGCGCGGCCATGCGCCGATGGTGATCGGGGCATTGGCGGCGGTTGTGGGCTTGTCGGCGATTGGTGCGGTGCCGATATTTGCGGCGGCTCTGGTGGCGGTGGCTTTTGTGCTTTTGGTGCGCGCGATTGATGCGGACGAGGCTTTTGGCTTTGTCGATGGCCGCTTGCTGGTGCTGATTTTTTCGATGCTGGCAATAGGGGCGGGGCTGGAGCGCTCGGGCGCGGTGCGGATGATTGCGGAATCGCTCGCGCCGCTGCTTGCGCCTTTGCCTGCGCCGTTGTTGATCTGGGCTGTGTTTTTGCTCACTTCGGTGCTGACCGAACTGGTGAGCAATAATGCGGTGGCGGTTGTGGTCACGCCGGTCGTGATCGGGTTGGCGAGCAGCCTCGGCGTGGATCCGCGCCCCTTGGTGATTGCGGTGATGGTGGCAGCTTCGGCCAGCTTTGCCACCCCGATCGGCTATCAGACCAATACGCTGGTCTATGGCCCCGGGGGATATAAATTCACCGATTTTATGCGCATAGGTATTCCGCTCAATCTGGCAATAGGCATGCTGGCCAGCGCGCTTATTCCGTGGTTTTGGCCGTTATGATGCGGCGGCGCTGGGTAATTGTCGCGCTGGTCGCGCTGGTGTTTTTGCTGTGGAACACCCCTGTAATGCTGCCGCTTAAAATTCTGGTGGTCTTTTTCCATGAGTTGTCACACGGGCTGGCGGCGATGCTCAGCGGCGGGCGGATCGAGAGTATTTCGGTCTCGGCCAATCAGGGCGGGCTGACGGTAACGCGGGGTGGCAATTTGTTTTTGATCACCTCGGCAGGTTATCTCGGCTCGCTGCTGATCGGGGTGTTTGTTTTTATGATAGCGCTGAAAAGCCACGCGGATAAGGTGCTGATGGCCGCGCTTGGTGGGGTATTGCTGCTGATCACGGGGCTATATATTCGCGAGCGCTTTGCGCTGGGATTTACCATTGCGGCGGGGGTGGCCATGCTGGCAAGCGCGCAATATCTGCCAGCCAGGGTGAATGATATGGCGCTGCGGGTCATCGGGCTGACCAGCATGATCTATGTGCCGTTTGATATTCTGAGCGATACCATGCTTCGCAGCTCCGCGCGCTCTGATGCCTATAATCTGGCGCAGCAATTTGGCGGCGCCGCGTGGCTATGGGGTGCGCTTTGGCTGCTGATCAGCCTTGCGGTGATATGGAAGACGATGCGCAAAGGGTTACGATAAAGCCCGCCGAGCGAAGCGAGGCTACGGCCGGCGGCAACCCGTGTTTTCAGCTTGCTGAAAACCGTGCCTTTGTCGAGTGGGGGCTTTAGCCTCCCCGAGACAAAGGCACACTCGGTTAGAGGAAAGCGCAATCGCCAGCCGTGTCGCCCTCCACTCCGGCTGTTTTGCTGACGCAAAACAATCCTCGCG
>JALSHK010000135.1 GCA_026982275.1 Paracoccaceae bacterium
TTTTTCCAACCCCTTTAGAGTCGGCTTGATCCATTGCGCCAACCATGGGGTGAAGATAAAAGCGGCAAAAAGCGAAAACAGCATCGCCACCGAGCCAAGCGCGGGAATAGGGGCCATATAGGGTCCCATCATGCCGGTCACAAAGCCCATGGGCAAAAGCGCTGCGATCACCGTAAAGGTGGCGAGAATGGTGGGGTTTCCGACCTCGCGCACCGCATCCACCGAGCATTCTTCCGTGCATTCGCCGATTTCCAGCCAGCGGCGATAGATATTCTCCACCACAACAATCGCATCATCCACCAGAATCCCGATCGAGAAGATCAGGGCAAAAAGCGAAACACGATCAATGGTGAAGCCCAATAGCCACGCCGCAAAAACCGTCATCAAAATCACAATCGGAATTACGATCAACACGACAATCGCGGCCCGCAAGCCCAAGGCCAGCCAGATCAGCAAGGTCACTGCTCCTGTTACCACAAACAGCTTGAATATCAGCTCGTTGACCTTTTCATTGGCGGTTTCGCCGTAATTCCTGGTGATTTCCACAATCACATTATCGGGAATGAGCGAACCTTTCAGCTGCTCGACCTTATCCAGAATACCCTCGGCCACCGACACCCCGTTGGAACCGTTTTTCTTGGCAAATGCGATGGTAATTGCGGCAGCCCCGTTGGGCGCACGGGTATCGGAGCTGCTGATATCGCTATAGGCCGGGCCGGTATAGTAGCTTACAATATCCTGCGCATCATCGGTTCCCTCGGTCACCAGTGCGATATCACGGATATAGACCTGATTGCCACCGGACACTCCAACCATCAGGTTTTCAATGTCTTGTTTTGATTGTAGAAACGATCCGGTATATATGGTAAAACTGGTTTGTCCGCTCTCTCCGTTCCCGACTTCGCGCGCGGCATTCGCGCTGCGGATTGTGGTGGCCAGATCATCCAGCCCTATGCCGAATCCGGCCAGCCGCTCGGGAAAAATCTCGACGCGGATTGCGCTGCTGCGCCCGCCAACCACAAAGGTTTGTGCGGTGCCGTCTTCTTGTTTTACCGCTTGAATCACATCCAGCCCCAAGGCCCGCAATGCGGCATCATCGACATCATGTGACCATAAGGTGAGCGTAACGACCGGCACATCGTCAATGCCTTTTGGCTTGATCAATGGTCGCGAGACCCCGGGGGGGATGCGATCCAGATTGGACTGGATTTTGTCATTCAATTTTACCAGAGACGGCCCAAGCTCTTCGCCCACGTCAAACTGCACCGTCACCATCGCACCGCCGCGTTCGGAGACGGAATATACATGATCCACGCCGGGAATTTCCGAGAGCATACGCTCCAGCGGATCTGTCGCGAGCGAGGCCACCTGATCCGCCGAGGCTCCGGGATAGGAGAAAAACACATCCACCATCGGCACAGAAATTTGGGGATCTTCCTGGCGGGGTGTGGAAACCAGCCCCATAATGCCAAGCCCGAGGCTGGCCAGTAGCAAAAGCGGCGAGAGTGGCGAGGAAATAAAGGCCTTTGCCAGCGCGCCTGCAAGGCCCAGCTTGCTGCCTGTTCCGGATATTTCTTCTTTGTTATCAGGTGCGTCGCTCATAATATGCCCCTCCCGTTCAATGCTTTAATCGCCGCCTGATACCAATGTGGCAGGGGGGTTGAGGATGACCGTCTCGCCTCCGGCAAGGCCGGAAACCACCGATACACGATCCGGCCCTACCGGATAGCCAACGCGCAGCACCCGCAAGGACGGGCTGCCATTTTCCAATACAAAGACCGAGGGTAATGAGCCGCGCCACATTAGAGCCGATGTGGGTACGGCTGCCTGGGTTTGCACCGCGACCGAAAGATCCGGCACGGTAACCTCTACATACATGCCCGGCCCGCCGGCGGTGCCGAAAGGCAGGTCAAACTTGACCTTTACCGTATGGCGAACCGGGTCCGCGATCGGGAAAATCTGGGCTACCCGGGCCTCGACCGGCTCGCCGCCGATATCAAGCCGCGCTTCCACTATAGCCCCCTCGCCAAGCCCTGCGGCAAGGCGCACCGGCACATCGGCCTCAATGCGCAAATAATCGGTATAGGCAAATCGCATCATCGGCATGCCTGGCTGAACGGTATCCCCGACCTCGACCATACGCTGAACGATAACCCCGTCAAAAGGTGCCAGCAAGCTGGCATCCCGTAACCGCACATCCAGCGCCTCGACCATGGCTTGTGCCTGCATCAGCCCGCTTTGCGCCTGATCTACCCCCGAATTCTGGGCAAAAAGATCAGCCTGACGCTCCAGTGCCGAATTGCCTTGCCCGATGGCATCGGAAAATCCACGGGTAAAAAACTGGTCAAACATGCTAGGCACCCCCATTCCGGGAAAGCCGGAGAGCGAGTTTTGCCTTGGGGCGTATAGCTCGCGGGTATATTGCATCTGGGCGTTTTGCAGCATGGCTTGCGCCTGATATACCTGCGCCAAAGCGGCATTGCGCTGCGCTACGATATCGGCATCATCCACCGTTACCAGAATATCGCCTTCGGATACGCGTTGGCCTTCAACACCGGCCATGGAGGTGACCGCACCGGGGATCTGCGCGGAGATGGTGACCTCTTTGAAGGGTATGACTGTTCCGCCTATGGTGGCGCTTCCGCCAATTTGGGAGGTGCTGACGATAGCCGTCTCGAATTCGCCCGAAGCTTGCGCCATCGCGCCGCCCGATAGCAAAATAGCGCCATAAGCCAACGCTGCAATTCGTACAAATCCTGGCATCCTTCTCCCCTTACATTACGCGGCGCTCTTGGCACATCCTCAATCTACTATATCCGCATGTGGTATTAAATCTATTCTTAACCATATAACAGGCTATATTGTTTCGCGGAAATAATATACATAAATATGAATATGAATACATGGCAATTTGCCCCAGTGCTTTTCAGGGGCTAGAACGGCATCACATTCCCCCACATAAATGATAGTGGCTGGCTAAACGCATAGGCTGCCAGCCCCAGATCATAAGACATTTTCCCGACAGAGGCAGACATGCCCAGCATGGTATCGTTCATTTTGGGCAAGGCATCCGCCATGGTAGAAATATCTCCGGTCATGCCCGCGATCGAATTATCCATGGAGGCCATTAGCCCGTTCATGCTGTGGATATCTTCAGCCATGCCGCTAATGGTCGTGTTCATTGCCGTAACGCTGGAAGACATTTCCACAACGGCCTGATTCATGGATTTAATACTGCCATTCATCTCCAGCATCACATCAGACAGCACAAATACCTGTTTGGCCATACCATACATGACCCAGGTAAACACCGCCATCACAATCACAATAAGAAAGGTGGTCAGGCCGATAAAACGACCGGAATTTACTCGTCGATACATTCGACACTCCCTCAAATCAGCAGCGATCCCGGAATTGAAAGGCGTTCGCTATTGGATGCTTGCCATGACGAAATTGAACGCAAACAACAAAGTATTCAGATAACTGTATATTAGCCGGATGAAATAGTTAAGGGGTTTGATTGCCACAGGTCATCGGATTTCAGATGGACCGCTATAGAAATAGAAAGAAAGATAACAAAAAGGATATTTATATCCGGGAGACCCCGGCGAAAGGGGCGGGTTGGGTCGTAAAAGATTTTCTCATGGGCAGAGAATACAGAAAACTCTAGACAGGGTGAATCCCTTGGCTATGCTGGGTTCTCTCAAAGTTATAACATTAGGGTGTGGACTCAATTGCACCACTGCCTAATGGCAAATAAATGTAGCATTGCGAGGAAATTTCGACTGAGTTTCTCAAACCGCGTTGCCAGCCTGC
>JALSHK010000136.1 GCA_026982275.1 Paracoccaceae bacterium
GAAACTTGCAATGTGACCGTTCTGGCGACGGTTGGACGCAGGGTGTTTTGCTCGGATTGCTGGTCGATTGCGATGATTTTGACCTTTTCGAGGATCAAAATCGTAACAACCTTGTTCCGGCTTTGACCGGTCCAGTAGATATCGACCTCATCGCCGGGTTGAATGAAGCCGGAAACACCCGAAGCCACATCCACCCGAATGGCAAAGGCGCGGGTGCCCGGCTCCAGCAGGGTGTTCACCCCGATATCCTCGCCGAAATCGGTTATTTTGGAATTCAACAGCGGCTCGCCAGCCTCAACGGGACGCTTGACATAGCGCGGACCGGCATCTTCCTCGCCAATCACATCGACAATGCTGGAGAAAGTGTTTTCGGGCAGATCATTGCTTGGCCAGTTTACGATGGCCAGATCTTCCTCTACAATCTGGTGCGCATATCCCACTGCGGTGGCCAGCACAACCACCGGCGTGGTTTCCACC
Source organism: Paracoccaceae bacterium (assembly GCA_026982275.1). Lineage (GTDB taxonomy): Bacteria > Pseudomonadota > Alphaproteobacteria > Rhodobacterales > Rhodobacteraceae > UBA3077. The sequence goes on from JALSHK010000136.1 coordinate 478, forward strand.
ACTTTTTCCCGCGTTTGGCGTAGTTCGTTTTCTAACTGACCCACCCGAACCTGATAATCGGTGAACCTGTTTTTAATGAGAAGCGTGGCATAGCCGGCTGTGCCGATGCCAATAACCAGAACAAGCAAGAATATGAGTCGCATAAACATCCCTCAAATAGTCGGGAAAATGCCCCGAATAGACTCTAGCTATTCGCATTATCCGCGGATTAAATCAATGGGGATGCTCTGAAGCGAAAGAATCAGGGCAATAGTGTAGAAACGGACGAAGGGATTTCTGTCGAAATGGAGGTGGCTCCGGATTCCAGCGAGGTCTGGATGGCGAGGACAACCGCGATAGCAAAGGAGACGAGGCCAGCGGTCAATACGACCCAATCAACGGTAACGGCAGCCTTATTATCTTGCCGAAAATCATAAATTACCCGAATAAGAGGATGTGCTAACAATGAAATCTCCCTTAGGTAATAGTTATATTCCGACGGTTTGCCGCAAGATTACGGGGCCAAAACGCCCCGTAAAATTTCTTGATAATATGTAGATACTAACCAAGGGTTAACTTAGTTGGAAAGTTCGTTGGTTACCGAATTGCCAATGCCGGTGCTGATCGAGGTCGCAGCGGTGTTCAGGCCGGTTTGGATAGTTGCGGCAACAGCGATAGCAATGCCCACAACAGCCGCGGTCAGAACAACCCAGTCTACGGTTACTGCTGCTTCTTCGTCTTTTGCGAAAAGGTTGATAAGGTTTTTCATTTGGATTCCCTCCTAGGAATATTAAGATTCATTTGGCCAAAAAAGACCCACCACTCACGCCCTATCGGGCTTTCCCAACGCCCGGCAGCATTTCTTGCCAGCGGGAGACCAAGTCTAAAACACTCAACTTGAGCGACAAGGCATCGCTTGGTTGTTGCTAATATGTTAAAAGAATGTGGCGAAAAAATGTCCGATTGCTCTATTTGTATTTATATTGTTTAGCGCTATAAAAACAAATAGATAGGCAATTCCAATATCAGGCTTCCCTTTACCGGATAGCGCGATTGTGCCGCAATTTGAAGAGAATCGCAGCCGGGCGATCGCATTGTTTGAAATTTATTCAAGAGACTGATTCCAATCAGGAGGGCCGTCATGCAGAAAACCAGCCATAAGGAAAATCCTGCGCCTGCCCTGGTGGTGGATGTTGACGGGAGCCTGCTCAAAACCGATCTGTTGTTTGAGAGCTTTTGGGCCGCGCTGGGGCGGCACCCGCTACTGGCTTTGCGCGCGCTGTTCGGGCTTTGCTTTCGCAAGGCTGCACTGAAAAAACGGCTGGCTGAGCTGGCAAATTTGCAGGTTTTGCTTCTACCACAACGCCAAGAGGTATTGGCCTTGATGGCCAGGGCGCAGCAAGAGGGGCGGGAGGTGCTTTTGGCTTCCGGCGCCGACGAAGCTCCGGTGAAGTCCCTGTCTGACCATCTGGGCCTGAAGGCCGGGCCGATGGCCTCTGACGGGGTGACCAATCTAACGGCCGAGCGCAAGGCCGCCGCGCTTACCGCGCGATTCGGAGTCGGAAATTTCGAGTATATCGGTGATTCCCGCGCCGATATTCCGGTTTGGAAAGTGTCGGCGGGGGGTTATGTGGTCGCCCCTGATTCGGCGCTGAAAAAACGCATCACCAAGGCGGGGCTTTCGCTCGGAACCATATCAATTCGGTCACGCATTGCGCCATTGCTACGCGCAATGCGCCCACCGCAATGGGTGAAGAATATCCTGCTGCTGCTGCCGATTCTGGCAGCCCACCGCTCTGATCTTGTCGGGGTGATGCTTACCCTGTGGGGCATTGTTATATTTAGTGCTGCCGCTTCGGCTATCTATATCATCAATGATCTGATGGACCTGTCGGCAGACCGGCAGCATCCGACCAAGCGCAACCGCCCGTTTGCGGCCGGGGAGGCGGGCATTGCCGAAGGGATGTGCCTGTCAGCCTTGCTGGCGGTTTTTGCGCTTGGCGGTGCGGCTTTTCACAGCCTGTCGCTTTTGGGGGTTATCGCAGTTTATATGGTTTTATCGCTGTCCTATTCCTTGGGTCTGAAGCGGCTGCGCTGGGTCGATATCTCGATGCTGGCCACGCTATATACCCTGCGGGTGGTGGCCGGTTCGGTGGCGGCGGGGGTGGCGATGTCTGGCTGGCTCGGGGCGTTTGTGTTTCCGGTATTTCTGGCGCTGGGCAGTGTCAAGCGCCTGATCGAGCTTGGGAAAACCACAAGTGATTCGCCGCTGCCCGGGCGGGGCTATGCGCGGCGGGATCGGGCGGATCTGCGCAATATTTCCGTTACCTCCGCCATCGGGGCGGTGGTGGTTTATATTCTATATACCTATAGCGAGATCGCGCAGTCGCTTTATGCTTCCTTGTGGGAAATCCGACTGGCCGCGCTGCCGGTGGCGCTATGGCTGGGCCGGATGATCTATCGCGGCTGGCAGGGGCGCATGGATTATGACCCGATCGTTTTTGCCCTGCGAGACCCTGTGGGGCTGGCACTGATGGCCGTGGGGGGCGGATTGTTGATCCATGCGGCAGGCTAGGCGGCGCTAGATCGAGAGTTTTTTGAAGATGAATTCCGGAATATTGCGGATAATCAGCATGATATAGCGCCAGAACCACGGCGCATATACCACATTATGCTTCTTGCGCACCGCAACCATCAGGCGCTCGGCGATATCCTCGGGCGAGGCCACCAGAAACATCCCCTCGATCCCCCATGTCATGCCGGTATCCACAAAGCCGGGCTTGACGGTAATCACCTGCACCCCCTTGCGGCCTAGCCGGTTTCGCAGGCCCGAAAGATAGGTGTGAAATCCGGCCTTGGCCGCGCCATAGACATAATTCCCCAGCCGCCCGCGATCCCCCGCCACCGAGCCAACCCCGATCATCGTGCCGGCCCCGTTGGCTTCCATATAGGGCGCAAGCTGGTGCAAAAACCGCGCCGCGCCGGTGAAACTGTCCTGCACGACCCCGTCGATCAGGCCCGGATCTTCATCAATTTCCGCCTGGTCGGGCATCGAGCCGATAAACACCGCCGCATTCAAAACCCCGCCCGCGCTGGCGGCCTCGGCAATGGCGCTCTCGAATTTCGCCGGTTTGCGCGCATCAAAGGCGATGGCCAGGGCGCTGGCGGCCCCGCGCAGCTGCAAATCCGCGGCGATCCGCTTCAGCTCGGGCATATCCCGCCCGAGCAGATACAGATGATCCCCCTTGGCGGCGCAGCGGCGGGAAAAGGCGCGGGCCATGGCCGAACCGGCCCCCAGTATAATCCATGTCTCGCTCATGCTTCACCTCTGATATCTAGTCGTTCTGCCAGATCGGTAA
>JALSHK010000137.1 GCA_026982275.1 Paracoccaceae bacterium
CCCATGGCAGATTATCCAGTAATTCACCCATTACCGCACGGCGCGAGACCAGCCATCGCTGCCGGGCACCACCCGCATCCGGTCCGAGCGCAGCACAAAAAGCTCTTGCGGCAAGCCCGCCTCATCCAGCCCCGCGGCCTCAAGGTAACCATCCCCCGATAGCAGCATCTGCCCAAACAAAGCCTCCAGCAGGTCCGCCCGTCCTTGCGCCCCGTTTGGCCGCGCCAGCAAACCCAGCATCGGGTGCGCCTCATAGCGCCGCTCACCGTCGCTCAAAACCAGCCCCACAGCCGCCGCTGCCTCGGCAATCATCTTCACACAGCGAAACCCGACAGGGTTCCCCACAAACCCGTTTCGCGTCAGGCTTGCAGTGTCTTGGCCCGACCACGCCACCCGCCCGGAACCCTGAAAAGCCACAACCCCGGCCGCCGCGCTAGACTTCTTTTCTTCCACGCCCTTGGACGCCTTAAAAATCTGCAAAACCATTAAGTCATGCCCCCATATTATTGCAAAACATCACCGCATAACTGACCCCACTAAACTGGTTTAGTAAGGTCAATTACACCGCCCAAATGTAGGGTGCGTGGTCCCCCACGCACCACTCACAACCCCCGCACGCGCGGCGCCAAAAACGCCCCCGCCGGGTCAATCATCAAATCCGTTATCGCCCAGACCAAAGCATCCACCCTGTCAGGGCTGCCAGCCCCCTTGAACCCCTCACCGGTCATCAAGCACATCTGGTCCTCAAGCGTTGAAAGCCCCTCCACATGCGCCACGCGGCCCTGCTCATAAAGCGCCGCCACCGGCTCGGCCCGCGCAATCTTGCCTCTCGAGGCCCGCACAGCGCGATAAGATACCATCGGATCAATCTGCCTGATCAGGCTCTCCACCAGCTCGCCGCCCTGATTGACCTCCGCCACCAGCCGATCCGCCTTGAAGGCATGAAACACCTCGACCGCGCGGCTGGCCCATACCTGCGGGCTGGCCCCCTGCACCGAAGCATCCTTCAGCACCACCGCGCGCCAGCTGGTTGGCGGCCCCTCAGCCAGCACCCCAACCACCACAATCCCGCAAAGATCCGCATTTTTGCCGCTGGTCACCGGCGGATCCACCGCCACCACGATCCGGCTAAAATTCTCGGCTTGGCCACGCTCAAAGCCCTCATGGCTCCAAAGCGCGCCCTCTTCCGCGCTCAAAAGCTCGCCCTCAAGTTCCTGCCGGCCCAGCCGGGTGCCCTTATATTTTGCACTCACATAGCGCAGGAACGACGCCGCTAAATTTGCGCGGTTCGCACTTGTCGCCGCCGAGGTCTTCACCGTCGCCCCTTCCGCCAATATCTCTTTCAGCAGCGCATTATTCCGCGGCGTTGTTGTCACCACCTGCCGCGGATTCTCCCCCAACCGCAGCGCAAATTGCAGCATATCCCACGCCTCACGCCCCTTTTTCCACTTCGCCAGCTCATCCACCCACGCCCCGTCAAATTGCGGCCCCCGCAGCCGCTCGGGATCAAAGGCCGAATAAAGCTCCGCCACAGCCCCGTTCGGCCAAACCAGCCGCTTGCGCGTCGCCTCATATGCAGGCCGCCTGTCCGGCGGGCTACACGCCAAAATCCCGCTCTCCCCGAAAACCATAACCTCGCGACATTGCTCGATCGTCTCCCCCACCAGTGCAATCCGGCGGCAAGTCCCCTTGTCCAAAGGCCCCGCTCCCTCAACCTGAGAGCGAACCCATTCAGCACCTGCGCGGGTCTTCCCAGCCCCGCGACCGCCCAGAATCACCCAGGTCGTCCAATCTCCCTCGGGCGGCAACTGGTGCCCCGCCAAAGCCCAGAATTCAAAGAGCCAAGGCAGAGACACCAGCGCGTTTTCGCTCAAGCCATCAAGCGCCTTTGTCAGCGCTTTCGGCTTTAGCCCGCTTAAGTAGTCGATCACAGATCTCGCGTCTTGCCGCGTCAAGGTCGAGCGCGATTTCTCCGCCGCCCGTTTGCTTTTCACGTTTTCCAAGCGCCAGCTCCATATCAACAATCTGTTGTAAGGTTTTGTAATGCCCGCTTAATTGCTTCTGTATTGCCGTCGGGTCCTCAGCCCCGATCCCGCCTTCCAGTCGCTCCACAAGCACTTGCAAACCCCGCGCCAGCCGCTTGTAAACAAACTTCGCCGAGCGCAGCGTATCCTCGCCGGGCTTTCCAGCGTTGGACGATTTCAATGTCATATGTTAAGCCTTCACCAGCCTCCGTATGGGGGCAGAAACGAAAAGAGCGGCCCACCTTTCAGTGATCCGCTCGCCCATTTCTTCCAGCTTGCCCAGAGTTATACACAACACCGTTCGCAAAGTCAAGCATTTTGCACGCAATACGTGCGAACGCTGCGCAAAACCCTGCGTTAACGAATAGCTAAACCCTTGAAGGCACAGTTAGTTTTCAAGCGCTCGCCATTTGGCTACATTGGCGTTATGCTCTTCCAGCGTCACGGCAAAAGCATGCCCGCCCGTGCCATCCGCCACGAAGAAGATATATTCCGTCGGCTCGGGATTCGCCGCCGCCTCGATCGAGGCTATGCCGGGGTTGGCAATCGGGGTCGGCGGAAGCGCCGGAATCACATAGGTATTATAAGGCGTTTCGCCCCGCAATTCGCTCACCCGCAGCCCACGGCCCAAAATCTCTTTGCCAAGGGTGAGACCATAAATCACGGTCGGGTCGGTTTGCAGGCGCATGCCGCGGCGCAAACGGTTGACAAACACCCCCGCAATCACCCCGCGCTCGGCTGCGACGCCGGTTTCTTTTTCGATAATCGAGGCCAGAATCAGCAATTCTTCGGGCGTTTCAACCGGAAGATCTGTCGCCCGCAGCGCCCAGGCCGCGGCCAGCCTTTCTTCTTGCCTCGCAACCATGCGCGCTATCAGTTCGGCGCGATCAGCCCCTGCAACCACCCCGTAGCTATCGGGTGCCAGCATGCCTTCAGCAGGTAATTCACCAATCTCGCCGCTCAAAAATTCTGCCTGCCTGAGCGATTCCGCCACCTGCCATACGGTAGTGCCCTCGGCCATGGTTACCCTGAATTCTGTGGTCGGGTCTTGCCGCATCCGGTTGTATTCGCTCGGCAATTCTTCCTCTCCAAGCACATAGCTCGCGCGCAGCACCATACGTTCGGTGGCCGGATCCAGCTCTCGCAATTGCACATCGCTGCGGACAATACCGACCCGAAGCACAATCTCTGTGCCGCAAGTCGATGCCCCTGCCCGGGTCAGATCATCGGTGATTTCCTGCATGGAAGCGCCTTCGCGGATCAAAAATGTCCCCGCTTTCAGATCCGCCGATTTTCCGCTATTGCGCACCCCGATGCGAAATATCCACGGGGTATCGATTGCGCCCAATTCGGCCAGACCTTCGCTGACCTTGCGAAAATTCGAGCCCGATGGCACCTCGAAACACGCAGCCTCGGCCAAGGGGCCGGGCGCGCTGAACTGCCCCTTCCCCCAACCCAGAACCGCACCAAAGGCAAGCAATCCGATAATCAAGAACATCAGCGCGTTAGCCGCCAGAGACTTTCCCATTTATCTATCCAACTTCTTGAAAATGATCGAGGCATTGGTGCCGCCAAAGCCGAATGAATTGCTCAGCGCCACGTCGATTTTTCGCTTTACCGCCTTATTCGGTGCCAGATCCAGCCTGCTTTCCACCGGATTATCCAGATTGATGGTTGGCGGTGCGATTTGGTCCCGAATCGCCAGAATGGAGAAAATCGCCTCGACCGCGCCCGCCGCGCCCAGCAAATGCCCGATCGAGGATTTGGTGGAAGACATGGTGGCCCC
>JALSHK010000138.1 GCA_026982275.1 Paracoccaceae bacterium
TGTTTCATTGGGCCAACAGGCAATTGCTTGACCTGATCGACAGCTTTGATCAGATACGCACAACCTTTCAGGATTTTATCAAATCACTCGAATGGGGCACCAACGAGTCGATTGCCTTTATCGATGGTGAATATATCATCGATCGGGCTATTCGTTTTGAGCACCTGTCGCAGGATCTGGGCGCCACTGCCGATGATCTGGGCATACCACTGCGCCCCAACGCCTTGCCTCACACCAAATCCACAGCCAAAACCCGAAAGCTCTATCCCGTTGCCGATTATTATGACCAGCCCTGCATCGATATAGTCCGCAAGCGGCAATCCTGGGTTTTTGACAGGTTTGACTACCCCGAACACCCGCGATTCATATAGGAAACACGATCGTGCCAAAATGTTTATTCATACCCGTTTTCACTTCCTGCGCGACCAATGCCCGGAATGCCGCTGGCGTCGACAATCGCGCCTATATGGCCCGTCCAGATCGCTTCACCCTCCAATAACCCCCTAGATTTTCACCTCAGAGGCCCAACCGATGAATGATCAATCCAACAACGACCAGTTCCACGCCGAGAGCTTTTTGCAGGGGCATAATCTTGAATATGTCGAACAGCTGCAGGCACGATATGCCAGCGACCCCGCTGCCGTGGATGAAAGCTGGCAGAGATATTTTGCCGCGCTTGGCGTTGTGGCCGCGGATGCCAAAGCCGAAGCAAACAGCCCTAGCTGGGGGCGCAGAGACTGGCCCTTGGAACCGCATGATGATCTAACGGCAGCGCTGGATGGCCAATGGCCCGCCGAGCCGGAGAAAGCCGCGGAAAAAATTCGCGCCAAGGCGGCGGAAAAGGGTGTCGGGATTTCCGAAGCCGAGCTTCGGCAAGCGGTGCTGGATTCGATTCGCGCGCTGATGATAATCCGCGCCTATCGCATAAGAGGCCATCTTTCTGCCGATCTTGATCCGCTTCGTATTGATCCGCCCAAGCCGCATCCGGAGCTGGATCCGGCAATGTATGGTTTTACCGAAGCCGATATGGACCGGCCTATTTATCTCGATAATGTGCTGGGCATGGAGCATGCTACAATGCGGCAGATTGTCGAGATCGTCAAGCGCACCTATTGCGGCACCTTTGCCCTGCAATATATGCATATTTCCAACGCTGCCGAAGCAGGCTGGCTAAAAGAGCGCATCGAGGGCTATGGCAAAGAGATCGGCTTCACCAAAGAGGGGCGCAAAGCCATTCTCAACAAGCTGGTAGAGGCCGAGGGTTTCGAAAAATACCTGCATGTGAAATATATGGGCACCAAGCGTTTTGGCCTTGATGGTGGCGAAAGCCTGATCCCCGCGATGGAGCAGATCATCAAGCGCGGCGGGGCGCTGGGCGTAAAGCAGATCGTGATCGGCATGCCCCATCGCGGCCGTCTTTCGGTGTTGGCCAATGTGATGGGCAAACCTTTTCACGCGATATTCAACGAATTTCAGGGTGGCTCCAGCAAGCCGGATTCGGTTGAAGGCTCGGGCGATGTAAAATACCATCTCGGAGCCAGCTCCGATCGTGAATTTGATGGCAATTCCGTGCATTTGAGCCTCACCGCCAACCCCAGCCATCTGGAGGCGGTAAACCCTGTGGTTCTGGGCAAGGTCCGCGCCAAGCAAGAGCAGGTGGGAGATACCGAACGCAGCACGGTTTTGCCGGTATTGCTGCATGGGGACGCGGCTTTTGCCGGTCAGGGTGTGGTTGCCGAATGCTTCGGCCTTTCAGGGCTAAACGGGCATCGCACCGGCGGCACCATCCATATTGTGGTCAACAACCAGATCGGCTTCACCACCTCGCCGCATAATTCCCGCTCCAGCCCCTATCCAACAGACATTGCGCTCATGGTGGAAGCGCCGATTTTCCATGTGAATGGCGATGATCCCGAAGCGGTGGTGCATGCCGCCAAGGTGGCCACCGAATTCAGGCAGAAATTCGGCAAGGATGTGGTGCTGGATATTTTTTGTTATCGCCGCTTTGGACATAATGAAGGCGACGAGCCGATGTTTACCCAGCCGCAAATGTATACGGCGATCAAAAAGCAAAAAACCACGCTTCAGCTTTATACCGAGCGCCTGATCAGCGACGGGCTGATGCCGGAAGGCGAGATCGAGGAGATGAAAACCCGCTTTCAGGCGTTTTTGGCGGATGAATTTGATATCGGCACCGAATACAAGCCCAACCGCGCCGATTGGCTGGACGGGCGCTGGTCCAAAATGCGGCGCAATACCGAGGAATACCAGCGCGGCGAAACTGCGGTGGATCTGGCGCGGGTGCGGGAGGTCGGGGAGGCGCTCACCAAACTGCCCGAAGGCTATAACGCCCATAAAACCGTGCTGCGCTTGCTGAAAGCCAAGGAAAAAATGATCGAGACCGGCGAAGGCATTGACTGGGCCACCGCCGAAGCGCTGGCCTTTGGCACCTTGCTGCTGGACGGATTTCCGGTGCGGCTCTCCGGGCAGGATTGCACAAGGGGCACATTCTCGCACCGCCATTCCGGCATCATAGACCAGATAACCGAAGAGCGGTATTTGCCGCTGAACCATATCAAAGACGGGCAGGCGAAATACGAGGTGATCGATTCTATGCTCTCGGAATACGCGGTGCTGGGCTTTGAATACGGCTATTCCCTGGCCGAACCGGACACGCTCACCTTGTGGGAAGCGCAATTTGGCGATTTCGCCAATGGCGCGCAGATCATGATCGACCAGTTTATCAGCTCGGGCGAGGCGAAATGGCTGCGCATGTCGGGCCTGGTGATGCTGCTGCCACACGGCTATGAAGGGCAGGGACCAGAGCATAGCTCGGCTCGCCCCGAGCGGTTTTTGCAGATGTGCGCCGAGGATAACTGGACGGTGGCGAATTGCACGACACCGGCGAATTATTACCATATTCTGCGCCGGCAAATGCACCGTTCCTTCAGGCGGCCTTTGGTGCTGTTTACGCCCAAATCGCTACTGCGGCACAAGCTGGCCACTTCAGCTTTGGAGGAATTCGGCGAAGGCTCCAGCTTCCACCGGTTGCTATGGGATGACGCACAAAAAGGCAGTTCAGCCACCAGGCTGGTGGCGGATGCCGATATCAAGCGCGTGATTTTCTGCTCCGGCAAGGTTTATTATGATCTTCTCGCCGAACGCGATGCGCGCGGGATCAACGACATCTATCTGATGCGGGTCGAACAGCTATTCCCCTTCCCCGGTCGCTCGATGCGCGAAGAGCTGGCGCGCTTTCCGAATGCGGATATTGTCTGGTGTCAGGAAGAGCCGAAGAACCAGGGTTATTGGTCCTTTATCGACCCCCATATCGAAGCGGCGCTGGGCGAGGTGAAAACCCGCTCCTCGCGTGCGAAATATATAGGCCGGAAGGCGGCGGCATCGCCCGCGACCGGCCTTGCGAACTCTCATAAAATACAGCAAGCCGCATTGGTAAATGAGGCGCTGACCATTGAAGGAAATGCCAAATGACCGAGATTAGAGTGCCTACCCTGGGCGAATCCGTAACCGAAGCGACCGTGGCGACATGGTTCAAAAAGCCGGGCGATACGGTAGCAATGGATGAAATGCTCTGCGAGCTGGAAACCGACAAGGTGACGGTTGAAGTGCCCTCTCCTGCGGCTGGCATTCTGGGCGAGATCATAGCCGCCGAAGGCGAGACTGTCGGGGTGGATGCCCTGCTGGCCACGCTGGTTGCAGGCGAAGGCGCGGTAGCAGCGGCTCCGGCCAAGGCGCCAACCGCCGCGGCTGCGTCTGCCGCTGCAGCAACGGCAGTGAAAGACGTGG
>JALSHK010000139.1 GCA_026982275.1 Paracoccaceae bacterium
TCGAGATGGGCGAGATCGAGGATGCGGAAATTTTTGCCGAGCGGGTGAAACAGGTGATTCTGGATCACGATATTTTGCGCCTCAAGGGGTTTGCCCAAGTGAAATCCAAGCCGATGCGGCTGGTCGTGCAGGCGGTGGGGCCGCGGCTGGACCATTATTTTGACCGCCCTTTGATGGCAGCCGAAAAGGGCAAAACCATGCTGGTGGTGATCGGGCAGGCGGGCATGGACGAGGGCGCGATCAAAGCCGCGCTCAGCGCCTAAATGCATCTACTACAGGCGCAAGCGGGCGAAATCACCGATGGTTCAGAGCCGGTGGATCTCGGGCAAACGCCGGCAGAGGTGATTATCCTTTCCGCCGCCGATACCGAAATCGCGGCGCTTTCGGCGGCTTTTGCCGAAGTTTCCGATGGCCCTGCCTCGCTTCGCTTGGGCAATCTGGCGCATTTTTTGCACCCGTTTACGGTGGATAAATACCTTGATGAAACCGCCACAAAAGCGCGGCTGGTGGTGCTTCGGCCCTTGGGTGGCGCGGCCTATTGGCCCTACGGGGTGGAGCAATTCTCGATCCGCCTGCGCGAGGTGGGGGTGCTTTTGGCGCTGCTGCCCGGCGATGACAAACCCGATGAGGAGCTGAGAAACCTCTCCACCATTGCGGATGCGGATTATGACCGGCTCTGGGCCTATCTGGTGGAGGGCGGGCCGGAAAATACCGGCAACTTCCTGCGTTATTGCCAGCATATGCTGGCGCAAACCCCCATGCCGCAACCGGCCAAAACCCTGCTGCGGGCGGGGATTTATGCGCCAGCCATTGCCGATGCGGACCTTGCTGATCTGCAGCGAGCGCTTTGGAAGAGCAATCAGCCGGTGGTTGCGCTGGTATTTTATCGGGCGCTGGTGCAGGGGGCGGGCTTGCATCCGGTAAACCGCATGATCAAGGCGCTGGCGCGGCGCGGGCTGAATGCGCTGCCGATCTATGTGGCTTCCCTGAAAGACCCGCTTTCGGCAGCCACGCTGGCGCGGATATTCGAGCAGGCACCGCCGGATCTGGTGCTGAACGGCACCAGTTTTGCGGTCTCCGGCCCGCAAGCAGGCGGCGAGTCAAACCCGCCAACCCCGCTGGATGCCACCGGCGCGCCGGTGTTGCAAATCGTATTTGCAGCGGCGTCTGAAGCGGCGTGGGAAAGCAGCGCGGCGGGGCTTTCGGCGCGCGATATCGCGATGAATGTCAGCCTGCCGGAGCTGGATGGCCGAGTGCTGACCCGCGCCGTCAGCTTTAAGGACGGGGCCTATTTTGACGAGAAAACCGAATGCCTGATCTCGGCCTACCGCGCCCATGGCGAGCGGATCGAATTTGTGGCCGAGCTGGCGAAAAACTGGGCTATGCTTGGAAAAACCCCGCCTGAAAAGCGCAATGTGGCGCTGGTTCTGGCCAATTACCCGAATAAGGACGGACGGCTGGCGAACGGTGTCGGGCTGGATACGCCAGCGGCCACGATCGGGGTGCTGCGCGCCCTTGGCGCTTCCGGATACAAGGTGGATAAGGCGCCCGAGGATAGCGCGGCTCTGATGGCGCAAATCCTGAAAGGCCCGACGAATTGGTTGACCGACCGCGCCGCGCGCGAGGGCGGCGAGCGCTTGAGCATGGCGGATTACCAGATTGATTATGGCCAGCTTCCCGCCGATATGCGCGCCGGCATAGAGGCCCGCTGGGGCGCGCCGGAGGCGGATCCGTTTTTCACCAAAGGGCAGGTGGATTGTGGCTATTTCAGCCTGTCTATTTTGAGCTTCGGGAATGTGGTGGTCGGGGTGCAGCCCGCGCGGGGCTATAATATTGATCCGACCGACAGCTACCATTCCCCCGATCTGGTGCCACCGCATAATTATTTTGCGTTTTACTTCTGGTTGCGCCACCACTTCCGCGCCCATGCCATTGTGCATATGGGCAAGCACGGCAATCTGGAATGGTTGCCCGGCAAGGCGCTGGCGCTATCGAGCGGCTGTTTCCCCGAGGCCACCCTTGGCCCGACGCCGCATTTCTATCCGTTTATCGTCAATGATCCGGGCGAGGGCACGCAGGCCAAGCGCCGCGCGCAGGCGGTGATCATCGATCACCTCACCCCGCCGCTGACCCGAGCCGAAAGCTATGGCCCGATGCGCGATCTCGAGGCCTTGGTCGATGAATATTACGAGGCATCAGGGGTGGATCCGCGCCGTACCGCGATTTTGCGCGAGGATATTCTGAATCTCAGCCGCGTGACCAATCTTGACCAGGAAGCCGGCGTGGATTGGCAGGCGGGCGATGATAGCGCGCTCGGCTCGATCGATAATTACCTCTGCGAGCTGAAAGAAAGCCAGATCCGCGACGGGTTGCATATTTTTGGCCAATCTCCCGAAGGCAGCCTGGCGCGCGATCTGGTGCAAGCCTTGGTGCGGGTGCCGCGCGGGGCGGGAAAGGGGGCGGATGCCTCGATCATCCGTGCGCTGGCGCAAGATCTGGCGCTGGGATTTGATCCGCTGGATTGCGAGATGGGGGCGAAATGGCAAGGCCCCCGCCCCAAGGTATTGCAGGCCGCTTCCAGCGATAGCTGGCGCATTGCGGGCGACACAGTAGAGCGGCTGGAATGGCTGGCGGCAAGGCTGATCGAAGGGCTGAAGCCCGACCCGCAATGGAAGCGCACGATCATGGTGGTCGAGGAAATTCATGGTCGGGTGATGCCGATGGTGCGGGCTTGCGGCGGGGCGGAAATCAGCGCTTTGCTGCGCGGGCTTTCGGGGCGGTTTGTGCCGCCCGGGCCATCGGGCGCGCCTACGCGCGGGCGGCTGGATGTGCTGCCTACGGGGCGAAATTTTTATAGCCTCGATAGCCGCAGCCTGCCCACCCGCACCGCATGGAAGCTGGGCTGGAAATCCGCCAGCCTGCTGATCGAGCGGCACCTTCAGGAGAGTGGAGATTGGCCTCGCGCGCTTGTGCTGACAGCATGGGGCACGGCCAATATGCGCACGGGGGGCGATGATATCGCCCAAGCGATGGCTTTGATCGGGGTGAAGCCGGTATGGGATGATAACAGCGCGCGGGTGACGGGCTTTGAGGTGCTGCCCATGAGCGTGCTGGGGCGGCCTCGGGTGGATGTGACCCTGCGGATTTCGGGGTTTTTCAGGGATGCGTTTCCGGCGCAGATCGATCTGCTGGATAGCGCCATGCGGGCGGTGATGCAGCTGGAGGAGCCGGAGGGCGAGAACCCGCAAGCGGCGCGATACAGGGCCGAGCAGGCCGAGCTGGGCGAGGCGGCCGGGGCGCGGATATTTGGCGCGATGCCGGGGGCCTATGGCGCGGGCTTGCAGGCGCTGATTGACGAGCGGCTCTGGCAAAGCAAGGCGGATTTTGCCGAAGCATACCTCGCATGGGGCAGCTTTGCCTATGGGGGCGGGGCTTTGGGCGCGGGCGCGCGCGGGGCCTTGGAGGCGCGGCTGAAGCGGGCCGAGATCGTGGTGCAGAATCAGGATAACCGCGAGCATGATATTCTGGATTCAGACGATTATTACCAGTTTGAAGGCGGCGCAGCGGCGGCGATTGAAGCGCTGAGCGGGCAGGCCCCCACCAGCTATCACCCCGACCATTCCCGCCCTGAGCGGCCTGTTATTCGCACCCTTGAGGAAGAGATGAACCGCGTCGTGCGTTCGCGCGCGGTGAACCCGAAATGGATCAAGGGCGTGATGCGCCACGGCTATAAGGGCGCTTTTGAAATGGCGGCGACGCTGGATTATATGTTTGCTTTTGCGG
>JALSHK010000140.1 GCA_026982275.1 Paracoccaceae bacterium
TCATGTGAAAAGACGATAGCCCGTTTTGCCCGGCGATCTGCACCACCGCCTCCAGCATGGCCTTTTTCACCGCCTCGTCTATGGCCAGCAGCCTTTGCCCCGTGACGGGCGTAAATGGCACAGCGGATTGCAGCTTGGGGTAGTATTCACCCCCCGCCCGCATATAGGCATCGGCCCAGTTGAAATCAAAAATATATTCGCCCTGCGAGTGGGATTTCACATATAGCGGCATCGCCCCCACCAGCGCCCCGCCTAGCCGCGCCACCATATGCCGGTCCTCCCAGCCCGTGCCCTGCCCCACCGAGCCACTCTGCTCCAGCGCCAGTAAAAACCGGTGGGTGGTGAAGGGATTATCGCCGCCCAGCGCATCCCATTCGGCCGCAGATATTTCCGCAAGGCCGTTCAGCAGCTGGATTTCATATGCGGCATTTTTCAGGGCAGATATCCCTCAAAGGTAATGTTATCCGCCAGCCGCCGCGCCAAATCCTCGTCGGCCTCGGATTTTATAGTCCAGCTCAGCACCGGCTCGCCCATCTGGCGAATACGGGCAACAGGGACCGCATCAAGGCTCTGGAACTGGTGCGAGACAAAGCTCGAACCCGTAGGCTCGAAATCTCCGATCAAAGCCAGCTCCTCGGCCCGCTTTCGTGGCAATAGCGGCCATTTTTCTCTGGTAAATGTGCCGGTCACCAGCCCGCGCGTCACATCCGGCGCAAGCCGTTGCATCAGATACACCGCATGAGGGTTGATCGACATCACCGCCACCGGCCCTTGATAGGCATTCACCACCTCGGCCACCCGCGCTTCCAGCGGACCCAGATCATCGCCCATCGCCCCATCCTGATCCTTGATCTCGATCAGCAGCGCCACCTGTCCCGAAACCTGCTTCAGCACCTCGTTCAGGGTCGGCATATGGCTGCCGTCAGATAACGCCATCGCCTGCAATTGCGCTGCGCTGTGCTGGCGCAATGGTCCCTTGCCTCGGGTCAGCCGCGATAGCTCGTAATCATGGAAAACCATCGCCTCGCCATCCGACGACATCTGTATATCCAGCTCGATCCCGTAGCCCCGCGCGATCGCCGCCTCGAAAGCCGCCGTCGAATTTTCCGGTATCCCCGCGCTATGCAATCCGCGATGGGCAATGGGCGGCAGCAAAAAGGCCGGATGCAAATCAGGCAATCTCGAAAATTCCTTCGATCTCGACCGCCACCCCCAAAGGCAAGGCCGGAACCCCGACCGCTGCCCGCGCATGGCGGCCTTTATCGCCAAAAACCTCGACCATCAGATCAGAGGCACCATTGATCACCTTTGGTTGATCGGTAAAATCAGCGGTGGAATTCACAAAGCCGCCCAGCTTCACCACCCGCACCAGCCGCTCCAGATCCCCGCCGCAGGCGGCGCGCAGCTGCGCAATCAGCGAAATCCCGCAGCTGCGCGCGGCGGCGTAACCCGCTTCTGCATCCATATCCGCGCCGAGCCGACCCTTGATCAGCCCGTCGGGGCCACTGGAAATCTGCCCGGATACAAACACCAAATTCCCCGATTGCACAAATGGCACATAATTGGCCGCCGGCGCGGGGGCTTCGGGCAAGGTGATGCCCAAAGCATCAAGGCGAGATTGAATGGTTTCCGACATCGGAGCCTCCGTTGAAAATTTCCGTGCAGACTAGCGCGAAATATCCAGCGGTCAAATAGGAAAAGCGCAGGCAACCACGCTTTTGTGAGATAGGGCTATATCGGGCCAACCCAATGGCTGCCACCCCCCTTGCCGAGCGAAGCGAGGCCACAGCGCCGCAGCCCGTTTTTGCCGGCCCCGGCAAAAACGCTCCCGCCAATGGGCTAATCCTCGCGAAACGCCCGGTTGAAATAATTCGTCAGGGGTTGGATCAGATAGGTCATCGGTGTGCGATCTTCGGTTTTGATAAAGGCCTCCACCGGCATGCCGGGAATTATTTCCAGCCCCGCCAGTTTCTCCAGCTCTCCCGCATTGGGCGTCAGCTCGGCGGTATAATAGCTCGCCCCTGTGCGCTCATCCAAAAATACATCCGGCGATATATTGGAAACCACAGCAAAAACCTCCGGCGTGGTGCGCTGATCAAAAGTGGTAAAGCGCAGCGTGGCGGGCTGGGCGATGCGAATCTGGTCAATATGCTGGGTTGGAATCTGGGTGCGGATAATCAGCGGCTCGTCCTGCGGAATGATATAGAGTATCGCCTCGGCGGGCTGCACCACCGCCCGCGTGGTATGCACCGCCAGCCCGTAAATCACGCCGGATCGCGGGGCGCGCAGCGTTAGCCGGTCCAGCACCTCCAGCAACGAAAGCCGCGTTTGGCGCAGTTCGATCTCGCGGGATTGCAACTCACGCAGCGCGCCAATGGCCTTTTCCCGCAGGCTGGTGGCCAGTTTCAGCCGCTCGATCCCGATCTCGGCGATCCGTGCCCGCGATTGTGCGATTTCAGCCGTAATCGCCCCGATCCGCCCACCCATCGCCGCCACCTCGCGGCGCAGCGCCGATACCCGGCTCGCCTGGGTCAGACCGCTCTCCAGCAAAGCTTGCTGGTCCGCAAGCTCGATCGCCAGCAGCTCTGCCTGCTCGTTGAGCGAGGCGAGCTGCGCTTCGGAGCCTTCGATCTGGTTTTCGATCTGCCCCGCACGCTCGTCCCATTGCGAAAGCTCTTCGGCCAGCGAGGCCCGCCGCGCCGCAAACAGCGCGCGCTGTCCTCGCATCAGATCTTCCACCTTGGGCAGATTACGCGCCATTTCCTCAAGCTCGGGGCCAAAGGTGATTTGATCCACGCCGTCGCGCTCGGCCAACAGCCTCGCCTTTTGCCCCAGCAATTCGAAAAGCTGGCCCTCCGTGATCGCCAGCTCGCTTTCGGTCAGCACCGAATCAAAGCGCAAAAGCACCTCTCCGGCCTCGACCTTTTGCCCGTCCTCGACCCATATTTCGCCCACAACCCCGCCTTGCGGGTGCTGCACGATCTGCCGGTTGCTTTCCACCTCGACTCGCCCCGAGGTCACAATCGCACCGGCGATCTGGGTCATCACCGACCAATAGACCAAGCCCCCGAGCAGGCCCAGCAGCGCCACCATGCCCAGCGCTACATAGCGCCCCGTGCCCCATTTTTGCTGCGCCATCACGGGTCCCCTTTCGGTATCATCTCGCCAGCAATGGTCTCGAAATTCTGCGTCATGGAGCGGATCACCTCGTCGCGCGGGCCAAATTTCGCCACCACCCCGCCAGACAGCACCAGCGCCAGATCACACTCGGCAATACCCGAGGGCCGATGCGCCATCACCACCACCACGCCGCCCTTGGCCTTGAAGTTGCGCACTGCCGCATCCAGCGCCAGCCCGCCATGGGAATCAAGGTTGGAATTGGGTTCGTCCAGCACCAGCAACACCGGATCATCAAACAACGCGCGCGCCAGCCCGATCCGCTGCTTCTGTCCGCCCGACAACCGCTCGCCGCCATTGATCTTGGTGTCATACCCCTCGGGCAGCTTCAGGATCATCTCGTGGGCATCCGCCATTTTCGCCGCTGCGATCACCTTTTCTGAATCCGGCGCTGCCGCCAGCCGCGCTATATTCTCCGAAATCGTGCCATCAAACAGCGCCACATCTTGCGGCAGATAGCCGATATATCGCCCCAGATCCGCCGGATTATACTGATCCAGCGCCGCACCATCGAGCCGGATATGGCCCGATACCGGCGGCCAGATGCCGGTCAGCACCCGCGCGAGGGTGGATTTCCCCGAGGCACTCTCGCCGATCACCGCCA
>JALSHK010000141.1 GCA_026982275.1 Paracoccaceae bacterium
CCCTGATCCATGGCAGCTTTGCCGAGCGCGAAGCCCAGGCGATTGCCGTGGTGAATGATATGCTTAAATCCCCGAAAGGCCACCGCAATGCCCCCTAAAAAATCCGTCGAAGATTATATTCGCACCATTCCCGATTTCCCCCATAAGGGCATTATGTTTCGCGATGTGACCACGCTGTTCAGCGATCCGCGCGGCTTTCGCATTTGCATTGACCAGCTGCTCAGCCCCTATGCGGGCATGCGGATAGACAAGGTGGTGGGGCTGGAGGCGCGCGGCTTTATTCTGGGCGGCGCGGTGGCGCACCAGCTATCGGTGGGCTTTGTGCCGATCCGCAAAAAGGGCAAGCTGCCGGGCAAAACCATCGGGCAGGATTATAAGCTCGAATATGGCGAGGCCACGATGGAAGTGCATGAGGACGCGATTTTGCCGGGCGAAAAGATTTTGGTGGTGGATGACCTGCTCGCGACAGGCGGCACCTGCGAAGCCAGCATCAAGCTGATCGAGCGCTTGGGCGGCGAGATAATATCGGCGGCTTTTGTGGTGGACCTGCCCGAGCTTGGCGGTCGTGCGCGCCTCGAAAAGATGGGGATTGATCTGCATTGGCTCTGCGAATTTGACGGCGCTTAGAGCTAGCAAACAATTTCAAATTTACCGGTCTGTGGTAACACTTCCTAAACCAATTAACCAATATAAGGGCTTATCCCGATGAATTCGGGGGCCACTTGCAAACCTCAGACGGCCAAAGTCTGGATCATGCCTCTCCGCTAAAATGGCGGGGGGGCATTTTGCGATTCCAGGCGGCTTATGGGCGAAGCACCGCGCCCGGATTCATGATCCCCACTGGATCAAAGGCGCGCTTGATGCGTCGCATCGCCTCCAGCCTTCCGGCATCGCCATAGCGCTCCAGATCCGCCACCTTCAGCCGCCCGACCCCGTGTTCGGCACTAAAGCTGCCGCCAAATTCTGCAACAATGTCAAAAACAAGCCGTGCCAGCCCGGCCCGCTCTGCCCCATAATCAGCGCGGCTTCCCCCCTTGGGGGGGAAGATATTGTAATGCAGGTTCCCATCGCCCAGATGGCCAAAGCAATTCACCCGCAAGGGGGGCGGAATCTCCTTTCGCGCACGCTCGATAAAGGCCGGAACCTCGCTCACGGGCACGGAAATATCATGGGAGGAAATCGAACCGATGCGCTTGTTCGCCGCCGGAATCGTCTCGCGAATGGCCCAGAAATGCGCGCGCTGCGTTTCGTTTTGCGCGATCACCGCATCCGTGATCCAGCCCGTCTCCAGCGCCTCTCCCAGCGTTATTTCCAGCGCCTCACCAAGCGCCGCCGCGCCGCTGGCTTCCAGCAAGACGCTCCAGGGGCCTGCCACTTCCAGCGGTGATTTCAGATCAAATCCGGTCTCGGCGAGAAAATCAAATCCGGTTTGGTGGATCAGCTCGAATCCGGTGATCGCACCGGGCATGGCCGCCTCCAGCGCGTGCAAAAGCGCCAGCGCCGCTTGTGGCGAGGCCACCGACACAAAGCCGGTATGGCGGGCCTCGGGCACCGGATAAAGCCGCAAAACCGCTGCGGTAATCACCCCGAGGCTGCCCTCGGACCCGATCATCAGATCCTGTATATCATAGCCGGTATTATCCTTGCGCAGCCCTTTAAGCCCGCCCGCAATCGTGCCATCCGCCAGCACCGCCTCCAGCCCCATGCACAGCGCCCGCGCATTGCCATAGCGCAGCACATTCACCCCGCCCGCATTGGTAGCCAGATTGCCGCCGATGCGACACGAGCCTTCGGAGGCCAGGCGCAGCGGAAACATCCGGCCCGCCGCCTCGGCGGCGCTGTGAATATCCGCCAGCACCGCGCCGGCCTCCACCGTCATGGTATTGTTTTCCGGCGAAACCTCGCGGATCGTCACCATCCGCTCCAGCGAAAGCAAAACCGGCATCGGTCCCCGCTCCATCACCTGCCCGCCGACAAGACCTGTGCCGCCGCCCAGGGGCAGCACCGGCACCCTTGCGGCATTGCAAGCCGATAGAATGGTGGAAATCTCTGCGGTATTCGCAGGCCGGCATACCGCCGCGCCCTGCCCCTTGAACAGCCCCCTTGGCTCCTCCAGGTCGCGGGGCGTAACGGGGCGCAGCGTGCCTTCGGGCAGGGCCTGTTCCAGCCTGGCAATGAATGCAGCAGAGGCGTTTTCAAGCATCGGCCTGCCCCCGTCGGTCATGGCGCAAATTGGCGTATAGGACATGGGTTCGCCAGCGACCATTGATCTGCAAAAAGCTTTGCGCCACGCCCTCGTATTTGAAGCCCGCCCCCTCCAGCAACCCGCGCGAGGCTACATTTTCGGGCAGGCAGGCCGCCTCTATCCGGCTTAGATCAAGCTGCTCGAAGGCATAGTCCATCACCAGCCCGATCGCTTCGCGCATATAGCCCTGACGGGCAAATTCCTCGCCGATCCAATAGCCGATCGTGCCGGCCCGCGCCGGACCAAAGCGCACATTATCCAGCGTGATCGCCCCCAAGAGCCGCCTGTCTTCGCGCCGCATGATCATAAACGGAAAGGCGGATTGCGCACGCGCCGCGCGCTGCGCCCAATGCACGCGGCCCGTAAACGCGGCGCGGGCATCATAGCCGCGCGGCCGGATCGGCTCCCATTGTTGTAAAAAATCCACCGCCGCCCGCCGCGTGGTTGCCCACGGGATATAGTCCCCGCGCCGAGGCAGCCGCAACTGCAACCGCTCGGAAAGCAATACCGGCGTTTTGCGGCGAAAGATCATCCTACCCCCGCAAGCCGTTATGCAAATCATCCAGCGTGGGGGCTGATTCCACGGGGCCGTAAAGCGCCATCGCCATCGAGCTGGATTGAGCCACCGAGGCCGCATAATCCTTCAGCCCCGCCACGTTCACCGCTTCGATTTTAGCAACAGCATGGGCAAGCGGCGGCACCTCGTCCCAGATCGCAATCGCGCGGGCCATGCGCTCGGCGCGCGCCGAAGGGCTTTCCAGACCCATCAGCATGCCCGCCTTCATCTGCACCTGCGCGCGGGCCAGCTCGGCCTTTGAAATATCATCCACCGCCCGCTTCATTTCCGCAATCGTCACCTGCGCCAGCTCGTCTATTTTATCTTCCGAGGTGCCCGCATAAAGGCTGAGCATACCGCCATCAAGGCCCGGCGTGATCGAGGCATAAATGCTATAGCACAGCCCGCGCCGCTCGCGAACCTCCTGAAACAACCGCGAGGTCATGCCGCCGCCCAGCAGCATCGAATAGACCTGCGCGGTATAAACATCCGCATCGCGAATGCCGGGGGCCTCGAAGGCAAGGGTGAAATGTGCCTGCTCCAGCGCCTTGATCTCGCGCTTTTCGCCGCCAATAAAGCGCGCCTCTGCGGCGGGCTTGGCCCGGCTTGCCGGCAGATCACCAAACAGCGCCTCGGCCTGCTTGACCAAGGCGGCGTGATCCACCATGCCCGCCGCCGAAATGATCAGATTTTCCGCGCCGTAATGGGTGGCGACAAAGCCCGCCAGATCATCGCGCGAAAAGCCCTTCACATTGGCCGCTGGTCCCAGAATGGGCCGCCCCATGGGCTGGTCCGGATAGGAAACCCCCTGCAACCAGTCAAAAATCACATCATCGGGGGTATCGAGGCTTTGGCCGATTTCGGACAGGATCACCCCGCGCTCGATCTCTATTTCGCGCGAATCAAAGATGGAGTTGCGCAAGATATCGGCCAGCACCTCCAGCGCCAGAGGCACATCGGCCCCCA
>JALSHK010000142.1 GCA_026982275.1 Paracoccaceae bacterium
TAATCAGCGCCGGGCCTTTGATCCCCGATGCCACTACCCGATCCGCGATGTTGCTTAAATCACCCGTGACCACGCGCTGGCTGGCGCGGGTGCCGTTATCCACCACGGCGGCGGGGGTGCTTGGGTCCAGCCCGCGCTTTATGAATTGCTCGGAAAGAATGCCCACCGAGCCAAGCCCCATATAGACCACTACGGTTTGATCGGGGCGCACGAGGCGCTCCCAGTCAAGATCCAGAATACCCTCGCGGCCATGGGCGGTGATCAGCACGCAGGATTGCGCGTGGTCACGATGGGTCAGCGGGATGCCGGCATAGGAGGCACAGCCCGAAGCGGCGGTGATGCCGGGAATGACCTGAAACGGAATTTTGTGTTTGGCCAGCAGCTCAAGCTCCTCGCCGCCCCGCCCGAAGATAAACGGATCGCCGCCCTTGAGGCGCAGCACGCGCTTGCCCTGATTGGCCAGCTCTACCATAAGCTCGGAGATTTCCTCTTGCACCATGGCGTGCTGCTGCGGGGCTTTGCCAACGTATACCCGCTCGGCATCCCGGCGCACCAGGGTCATGATTTCGTCTGACACGAGGCGGTCAAACAGCACCACATCGGCGCGCTGCATGATATGGAGCGCACGGAAGGTCAGCAAATCCGGATCTCCCGGACCAGCGCCCACGAGGAATACCTCGCCAATCTGGGCCGATTTTGCGCCGGTCACGGCGGCGTCCAGATCCTCCAGCAGGCGGGCGGAGGCTTTTTTCTCGTTTCCGGCCAGAAAATGATCGCCGACCTGCCCCTCGATGGTGTTTTCCCAAAAGCGGCGGCGGGATTCGGTGGTGGTCAGCTTGGCCATCACACGGTCGCGAAATCCGCCAACAAAAGCCGCAAGGCGACCATAGGCGGCGGGCAGCATCACCTCGATACGGGCGCGAAGGATGCGGGCGATCACAGGCGCATTGCCACCCGAAGAAATCGCCACCACCAAGGGCGAACGATCCACCACGCTCGGGGTTATGAAATCGCAATATCTGGTAACATCGGCGACATTGACCAGCACCCTGGCGGCTTTGGCCATATCATAAAGGCGCTTGTCGCGCGCTTCGATCTCGGAGGCGCCATAGGCCACAACCGCGCCCTCAAGATCTGCCGGCTCGGGGGCGCGCAGATGATGCACCACGCGCGGATGATCGCGCAGCGTGCGGAATTCATCCGACATATCGGGGCAGAAAACATGCACAATCGCTCCGGCAGAAAGGGCGCGCTCCACGCGGCGGGCGGCGGGGGTGTTGCCGCCATCCACAAGCACTTTTTTGCCTTTGACGTCGAGGAAAATAGGGAGATGGTCCATAATCTGGCGCTTTCAATACTATTAGGGGCGATTTATGCGCCTTGTTTTGTGGCCCAAGCCAGCATTTGCTCGCCCATGGCTTTGGCTTGCTCGGGGCCTATATCGACGGCGGTAATGCGGTGGCCTTCGCGGATGGTCAGGCGCAGCAGGTGCATGCCGCTTTCGTATTCGTGATTGTGCAGGCTGGCTTTGCGGGTATAGGGCAGATCGAAATTCCCGATCAGGGTCATGTCCTCAATCCCCATAATGAATGCCCCGCGTAAAGGCGGCTTCCAAAATCCACTCCCATTTTTTCGGGGTGTTTTTATAGTCCGGCTTTACATCGAATTCGATGAACATCTCGCCCGATTCGCCCGCATGGGCGACAAGGCGTTCCAGCTCTTTGAAATCCAGCACATCAGGGTGGCTGATAATCAGATCGCTTAGCTTGGCCATGGTTTACTCCTTATAATCTGTTATGAAACCGGATGCGGTAGAGCATGCGCTGGCTCGCGCCGGTGCCTGCATCCGGATCAAAAGCGGTCCGGCTATGCAAGGTGTTGTTGTTCAGTATACCCTGACCGGGCTGCAAAGTAAGAGTGTGCAGATAGTCGCGCTCTGCTTCCAGCAATTCTTGCAGCAGCGCGGCGGCTTTTTTTGTGGCTTCGTTCTTCCAGGAAATCGAGCGGGTGCGGGCGGTATAGCGCATGATCAGCTTGCCATCCTCTATAAAAAACACAGGCCCGATGCTGACAGGGCGCACGCTTCCGTCAGCCTCGGGGCTTTCGGGGATGGTCATGGCTTGCGGGTCCATCAGCAGGGCCACGGCCTCGAGGCTTTCATCGCGCAGGCGGATATAAGCGATCTCGTTATCGATAATCTGGCTCTGGCCGCCAATATCCGCCTGGCGCACACAGTGCAGCACAAAGGCGCGGATGGTGTCGGCTTTACTATTATAATAGCCATCCGTGTGCCAGTTCATCGCCTTGCGGGAATAGGGGATAAAGCCGCGCTGGTGCTCGGCCATGGAAACCTTGAGCGCCACAACGCCATTTTGCCCCGCCGAGCGGTGCGCCTCGGCCACGCGCAGCCCGAAAGCATCGGTGAAGCGGCGCAGCTCGGCCCCGACCTCGATTTCATCGCCGCTAAAGCGCGTGGCTTGATATATCGCGAAGTTTGATTCGGATACCTGCTCTAAAATTGCGTTTTTCTCTGATTCCGTTGGCTGCGACAGATCGCCCACCGGCACCACCGGCACGCCCCCCGCGCGCGCAGACATAGCCAATTTGCTGCGGCGCCACGCCGCATAGGCCTCTGGATTTTGCAAATTCCATGCGTCATGCAATTGCGACAAATCGACCTCGTTTTTTGAAACCATGGTCATTTTTTCCTTATATTACAGCACAAACCCAAGTGCATCCTATAGTTTTTCTTTGTATGCCTTAAGGGCGGCTGATCTTTTGCTTTACATTCCATTATTGAAATATATAGATTTGAGGCAGAGACATGCAAATGGTTTTCGAGAGCCCCTGCAATATACCTTGTTTTTAAGGATTGTGTTATAGGTGGGACGGGTGAGCAGCCGGTCAAGAGCTGCGGAGGCCAATTGAACAATACGCTAGCGCAAGGGAGAAATTGCAATGAAAGATGGCGAAAACATAAACGACGGTGACCAGAACGGTGTAAATGCCACCCCGCATCTGGACCAACTCGAAGATGGCCCCTGGCCCAGCTTTGTGACCGGCCTCAAGCGGCTACGTGATACGCAAGGTGCGCAATACGCTCCGATGATGAACGACCTTTTGGGCCAGTTGAATCATTCTTACGAGAATCGTCGTGGCTATTGGAAGGGCGGCACGCTTTCTGTGCTTGGCTATGGCGGCGGCATTATCCCGCGTTTTTCCGAAGTGGCAGAGCAATTTCCTGAATCAAAAGAATTCCATACGCTGCGGGTTATGCCGCCAGCGGGCAATCACTATACCACCGACCTGCTGCGCCAGCTTTGTGACATATGGGAGCGTCACGGCTCTGGCCTGATCGCCTTTCACGGTCAGTCCGGCGACATCATGTTCCAGGGCTGCACCTCTGAAAATGCGCAAATCGCTTTTGACGAGCTGAACGAGATCGGGTTTGACCTTGGCGGGGCAGGTCCGGCCCTGCGGACCGCGATGTCCTGTGTCGGACATGCCCGTTGCGAGCAAAGCTGCTTTGACGGGGTTAAGGCGCATCGTGGCATCATCAACCGCTTGCTCGACGAAATGCACCGGCCTTCCATGCCTTATAAATTCAAATTCAAATTCTCGGGCTGTGGCAATGACTGCGTAAACGCCATCCACCGTGCAGACTTTGCGGTGATCGGCACCTGGCGCGACGATATCAAGATCAACCAGGAAAAGGTTAAAGAGCATATTGCCGAAAAGGGCCGCAA
>JALSHK010000143.1 GCA_026982275.1 Paracoccaceae bacterium
TCACCCACTCGTTGATCCAGCAAGATTGCCAGAATGCCGCCATTTTTCAGGTGCTTGAGCATGCCACGCACCCCGCGCTGGCTGGTATTGAACATCGGCTTACCACCATGGGAGAGGTTTTTCGCGTGGCGCTTTTCATGCACCGGATTGGCGCTTTCTTTATAGACCCCGCCACTTTCCATCCCCGCTTCGCGCATCAATACCCGACCGGCCTCCCATACGCCAAAATGGCCGGATACCAGAATTACCGGACGGCCTTCTGCCCGCGCAGCGCGGATTTCGTCAAGCGCGCCATCGGCACCATGAAAATAGGAAAGCCGTTTTTGAAACGTCGCACTATAAAATAGTTCGATATAGCGCGCCCCAATATTGCGGGCGATCTTTGACTCAAGCGCCGCGCGCTCTTTATCGGGCATCTCGGGGTATATCAGGCGAAGGTTCTCGCGAATTCGGCCTCTAAGCTTGGGCACACGATAAATGGCACCGCCAATAAGCCAACCGCCAAACCGAACCCGCGAGGCAAAAGGCAGCGGCCGCAGCGCCATGGGCAAGGCCATGATCAGCATTGCCTCGATCCAGTGACGAAATGTTGTCTTGCGCTTCATAGCGTCCTGTTTAATTCTTTTGGCAGCCATTGCCTACCGATGATTGGAGCCGATATGATTTTTCTTGCCGTCTGGCGGTCTTTTCGCGCCATGCCGCTTTGGGTGCAGCTCTGGGTGGCTCTTGTTTTGGGGCCAGTAAATTTTGCCAGTGTGTTTTTTCTGGATCAGCCGATGGGAATATGGGTGGCGTTGCTGGCATTTGGCGCGGTCATCCCCAATATCGGCATTCTGTTTTATGAGCGCGGCTTTTCCAAAATGATGGCCTTTCCGCATTTGCTGCCCTGGAGCGGCTTGATCCTTTGGCTGCTGATCGCCATGCCCGAGGGCAGCGCGGCCTATGGCACCTATCTTTGGATCCTGCTGGTGGTCAATGCTATTTCGCTCGGCTTTGATTTTCCGGATGCGCTGAAATGGTGGCGCGGAGATCGTGCGATCGCGGGCAAATAAAAAGCGCCGTGAAGGGCGCTTTGAATTATTTCTTGACCGGATTGATCATCATGACCATCTGTCGGCCTTCCATTTTAGGGATGCTGTCCACCTTGCCCAGCCCGGCTTCGGTGACATCGGCAGCCACCCGCTCCAGCAGCTTGCGCCCCAGATTCAGGTGGGCCATTTCGCGGCCACGAAAACGCAGCGTAACCTTGCATTTATCGCCGTTATCCAGAAATTTGAATACATTACGCATCTTTACGTCATAATCATTCGTATCGGTATTGGGTCGGAATTTGACCTCTTTTACCTCGATGATTTTCTGGCGCTTCCTGGCTTCGTTGTCTTTTTTCTGCTGTTCGTATTTGAACTTGCCAAAATCCATGATCTTGCAGACGGGAGGATTGGCATTGGGAGAGATTTCAACCAGATCGAGGCCGACTTCATCGGCGAGCTGCATGCCGCGTTCGGGCGTCACCACCCCTATGTTTTCACCTTCAGCGCCAATCAGGCGGATTTCGTCTGCGCGAATGCGGGAATTGGCGCGGGGGCCGGTGTCGCGCTGTGGTGGCGCGTTATGAGGTCTGCGAGCTATGGTTCAAGTCCTTTTATAGTGTCATAGGTTCAGGGCATATAGGCCCAGCCCTGTAAATGGATGGAAATGGCGCGCGGGTCAAGGGCGCAGCGTCGATTCAGGACAAATTTCCTGCCTGTCGGGGAAACCTCCCCGAATTGGTTCTACAAGCGTGTTGCGGTGACCGGCGGAATTCACCCCCGTAAAAATGGAGAGGATATCCCGGCGATCTTGCCGACAAGGCCTGGCAGCGGGTCAAAACAGTGGATCGTCATGGTGTATTCGATAAAAAGGGCACCCGCAAAGAGCGCCCTTTAACTTGTCGGTCTTCCGCAGAATCAAGCCAGCGCTTTTTGCAGATTTTCGTCAATTTTCTCCAGAAATCCCTCGGTGGTCAGCCATTTCTGGTCCGGCCCGACCAGCAATGCCAGATCCTTGGTCATATAGCCGCTTTCAACCGTATCCACGATCACCTTCTCCAGTGTTTCGGCAAAGGTCAAAAGGGCGGCATTGTCATCCAGCTTGGCACGGTGCTTCAAGCCGCCGGTCCAGGCATAGATCGAGGCGATCGAGTTGGTCGAGGTCGCCTCGCCCTTTTGGTGCTGGCGAAAGTGGCGGGTAACGGTGCCATGCGCGGCTTCGGCCTCTACGACCTTGCCATCGGGTGTCATCAGGATCGATGTCATCAAACCAAGCGAGCCAAAGCCCTGTGCCACCGTATCGGATTGCACATCGCCATCATAGTTTTTGCAAGCCCAGACAAATTTTCCCGACCATTTCATGGCAGCGGCCACCATATCGTCTATCAGGCGATGCTCGTAGGTGATTCCGGCTTCGGCGAATTTATCGGCAAATTCAGCATCAAAAACTTCCTGGAAAATATCCTTGAAGCGGCCATCATAGATTTTCATGATGGTGTTTTTGGTGGAAAGATATAGCGGCCAGCCCATTTTAAGGGCATAATTCATCGAGGCGCGGGCGAAATCGGTGATGCTGTCATCGCGATTATACATGCTCATGAAAACACCCGAGGAAGGCGCGTCATAGACCTCGCGCTCGATCACTTCGCCGTCGTCGCCAACAAATTTCATGCTGAGCTTGCCCTTGCCGGGAAAGCGGAAATCGGTGGCACGGTATTGGTCGCCAAAGGCGTGGCGGCCGATCACGATCGGGTCGGTCCAGCCCGGCACAAGGCGGGGCACATTCTGGCATATGATCGGCGCGCGGAAAATCGTGCCGCCAAGGATATTGCGGATGGTGCCGTTGGGCGATTTCCACATTTTCTTCAGGCCGAATTCTTCCACACGCTGTTCGTCCGGGGTGATGGTAGCGCATTTCACACCCACACCGTATTTCTGGATCGCATGCGCAGCGTCGATGGTGATCTGGTCATCGGTGGCATCGCGGCTTTCCATGCCGAGATCATAATATTTCAGGTCAATGTCAAGATAGGGCAGGATCAGCTTGTCTTTGATGAATTGCCAGATGATACGGGTCATTTCGTCGCCGTCCAGCTCTACCACCGGGTTTTCAACTTTAATCTTGGCCATTTCTGCCCCCTATATAAAAGATTCGCCTGCTTTTACGATATTCGAAGGCAAAAGGAAAGGGCGGTATGCGGTTGTATACCTAAACAATATTTGCATCCACATGCCGCGCATCGTATCACCCGCGAAAATAGCGCGGGAAAAATCATGTCAGGCACGGATCACGCAGCAGATGAAGGATGGCAAGGGCCTATGCCTGCCATTATTCTGGTAAAGCCGCAAATGGGCGAGAATATCGGCGCGGCGGCGCGGGCGATGCTGAATTTCGGGCTGGAGCGGATGCGCCTTGTCGCCCCGCGAGATGGCTGGCCAAACCCCAAAGCCGTCGCGCTCGCCTCGGGGGCGGGGCGGGTGCTGGACCAGATCCAGCTGGCCGATAGCACGGCCGAGGCGATCTCGGACCTTAATTTTGTATTTGCCACTACCGCGCGCAAGCGGGATCTGACCAAGGTGGTCATGACTCCCGAACGGGCGATGGCCCATGCCCATGCCTTGATCGCAAAGGGGCAAAAGGTGGGGGTTTTATTCGGACCGGAGCGGGCCGGGCTGGAGAATGAGGATATCGTGCAGGCCAATGCTTT
>JALSHK010000144.1 GCA_026982275.1 Paracoccaceae bacterium
CCACCTTGATGCCGTTCATCTCCATCTCGGCCAAAACCGGCACCAAGGGCCGCTCCAGCGTATAATAAACCGTGCTCATGCCATCATGCACCAAGCGCGGCTTGAACACCTGCCACAAGCGCAGGGTGATGTCCGCATCCTCGGCGGCATAGGGCGCGGCCTCGGCAATCGGCACGCGATCAAAGGTGATCGCCGTTTTTCCGGTGCCGATCAGGCTCTTGATCGGAATCGGGCTATGCCCCAGATAGCGATCCGACAGCTCGTCCATCCCGTGCCGATGCACCCCGCCATTCAGGGCATAGCTCATCAGCATGGTATCCTCGATCGGCCCTAGCTTTACGCCGTTTCGCGCCATGATCTTCATATCATATTTCATATTCTGGCCGATTTTCAGGATGCTTTCATCCTCCAGCACCGGCTTCAGGATCGCCAGCGCCTCGGCCATATCCATCTGCCCCCCGGCCCGCGCCGCCGCGCCAAAAAGATCACCCTCGCCCGATACATGCCCAAGCGGCAGATAGCACGCGCTCCCCGGCTCCACCGCAAGGCTCACCCCCACCAGATCGGCCCGCATCTCGTCCAGCCCCGTGGTTTCGGTATCAAACGCCACCCAGCCGCGCACATAGATTTTCTCGATCCACGCGCGCAGGGCCTCTGCCGAAGAAACCGTCTCATATTTCCCATGATCAAAAGCGATCGCCGAGGCACTCACATCCAAAGCCGGCACCGCACTGGCCTCTGGTTCCACCTCTTTGATCTCGGGGGGCGTTGCGCCCAGCTTGGCGGCGATGCGGGTGGTCAGGGTGCGAAATTCCATCCCGGCCAGAAACGGCAAAATCGCTTCGGCTTCTGGCTCGCGCAGCTCGAAATCCTCGATCGGCACGGGCATATCCATATCCTGTTTGAGCCGCACCAGCTCTCGGCTCATGCGTATTTGATCGGCCTTTTCCAGCAAGGTTTGCCGCCGCTTGGGCTGCCTTATTTCCTCGGCCCGCTCCAGCAGAGTTTCCAGATCGCCATATTCATTGATCAGCAGCGCCGCGATTTTAATGCCGATTCCGGGCGCGCCGGGCACGTTATCCACCGAATCTCCGGCCAAAGCCTGCACATCGACCACGCGCGCAGGCCCCACCCCGAATTTCGCCTCCACCTCCTCGATCCCGATGCGCTTGTTCTTCATCGGGTCCAGCATTTCGACCCCGCCCCCGACCAACTGCATCAGGTCTTTATCGCTCGAAATGATGGTCACCCGCCCGCCCGCCTCGCGCGCCTGCACGGCATAGCTGGCAATAATATCATCGGCCTCAAAGCCGTCCATTTCAATACATGGCAGATTAAACGCCTTTGTGGCCTCGCGGATAATCGGGAATTGCGGCACCAGATCCTCGGGCGCGGGGGGGCGGTTGGCTTTGTATTTCGGGTAAATATCGCTGCGAAAGGTCTTGCCTTTGGCGTCAAATATCACCGCGACATGGGTGGGGGCATCATGGCCGGCATTATCCTCCACCTGCTTATAGAGCATATTGCAAAACCCCGCGATCGCGCCCACGGGAAGGCCGTCTGATTTGCGGGTCAGGGGGGGGAGCGCGTGAAAAGCGCGGAAAATATACCCCGAACCGTCGATCAGTTGTAAATGATGGCCTTTGCCGAATTTTTCACGCGTCATGGTAATCCCCTTTTATGCCCTTCCTTTTGGCATAGAATATTCACGGCTCCAATGGGGGGGGCGGATATTTGACAAAATAATGGCACAGAATTCACCAGCATGGCGATCCTGAAATGGGTGCAGGATAAGGGCGTGGATTGGCACTATATCGCGCCCGAAAAACCGCAGTAGAACGGGTTCATCGAGAGTTTCAACGGCAAGCTTGGAGACGAATGCCTGAACGAAAACCTGTTTAGCCCGCTATCAGATGCAAAGGAAGTCTTGGAAGTCTGGCAGCATGATTACAAGCAGCCGTGCCCGCATTCAGCACTGGGAAATCTGGCATCCTTGGAATTTGCAGAGAAGAAAAAATGGATAAACTGGCCGCATA
This sequence comes from Paracoccaceae bacterium, assembly GCA_026982275.1. GTDB lineage: Bacteria > Pseudomonadota > Alphaproteobacteria > Rhodobacterales > Rhodobacteraceae > UBA3077. The sequence continues at coordinate 2,037 of JALSHK010000144.1, forward strand.
ACGCCATCAATTCAACCCCAAGGACTCTACATCAAACTGGAGGATACTTGGGGCGCAGGCCAGTATCAATACGGTCACAGCGTTCTGTGAGGCCGGTTGTCACAGAAGCGGCCTCAGCCCCGTTCAGCCTCTTGCCTTGCCATCCCGCTATCCACATCATTAACCCCCACCAGTTTTACCACCAGCCGCAGAAACTGGTTTTCCGCATTGTCGCGGGTGCCATCCGCCAGCACCAGTCTCCAGAGGTCGACCACAAGCTGATAGCGATCCTGAAAGGGAATGGCCACCTTGATCAGCCGCGTAAGATGCACGGTATCGCCCACCGTGGCCTCGATCTGCTCTGCCCCCCTGCGCAGCTCGGCGGCGGCCATGGCGCCCAGATCATAGCGGCGGGCCAGTATCGTGTCGATCTGGTGTTTTTCAACCTCGGCATAATCCTGATCGGTGCGAGCCAGGCGCACCAGCAGCGCGGCAAGCGCAAGGCGGGCGTCATTGGCCTCTAGGGGGTCGGGGGCGGGTTCGGCGCGCAGGCGCTTGAAGAGCGAATCAAACATTTTAAAAATTTAAACCAACCTGCAGAGGTTGCAAGGGCAGCGCGGTAATTAGCCCGTGATTAAATCGAGCGATGCGCATTTTTCATCTTGCGGACTTTCGCTGCAAGCGCGAAGAATCTTCCGCGTTTGGCCAAAGTAGCCTTTTAGAACGACGACAGCCTAAGAGCAGAATGCTGACGATTAGTCAATTTCAAATCGTCCTTTCTATCGGGCGATCCATCTTAACGACTGGTCCGAAATCTTGTGACCACCTCTGGGTACCGACGGGCGTTTGTTTCTGGGACAGGAAAAACAGGTTCAGCGCGCATGCCTGCACCTCCAGCGTGGCGGTCAGGTGCAATTGGCTGTTCAACCAGCGGTCATGCCAGAACTTGGTAAAATATGCCCTTCGAGCCGTTCCTCCCGATCCACCGGATAGACCGGCCGGTTAAGTAGACTAATTCACATCGCGCCGCGCAACCCATTGTGTGTGTTCACGGGAAAACGCCAATTCGGCTTCATTGACAAAATCCGAGAATTCACTTTCCGTCTTGATTGCATCAGAATTCCCCCTGATTATCCCAATCTCATGGGCAGTCAGGTTATAGCTGGCAGTTAACTCACCATGTCTTTTCATCTGAAGCCACCCGAGAGCAGAGGTAACCAAAACTATCATCGGGTCGAAAGCCAATGTGGCTTGCGGGAAACCCAGTTGATCGGCGTTCAAGCTTATTGCGGCACCAACATAGATAATGATGGTCAACCAAAACCAACGGCGCTGTGCTGCCTTATTTGCGGATGATTTTTTAGCATACCACGACCTTTGATCGTCAATTCGGTGCCCGACATAGAACGCAATCCTCTCTTTCAGCGAGAGCTTTCTAATTTCGATCATTGACGCGGTAACTTGTTCTGTTTCGTCGCTGTGTAAGTTCTCGGCAATGCTGCGATTTGATTGCAAAATATCACGTAAGAAATTTCGAAATTCGGCTTTTGGGTTTTCAATGTTTTCGGTGTACGCAAAAGGATGGGCACGCATTGCAAAACGCCAAGTAGATGTTTTTACAGATTCAGCCAATGCGCGGCAACGATACCAGTCTTGATCCAGCTTCTTAACGGTTTTATAAACGAATAATCCGGCC
>JALSHK010000145.1 GCA_026982275.1 Paracoccaceae bacterium
GTAATGCCCATTGGGGCCATAGCATCACCTATTCGCGCAAGGTGTTTGTGCCGCTCACCAATATGTGCCGCGATACCTGCACCTATTGCAGCTTTGTCAAAACCCCCGATGATCCGGCAGCGAATTACATGACACCGGATCAGGTTCTGGCCACGGCGCGGCAGGGCGAGGCGGCGGGTTGCAAGGAGCTGCTTTTCAGCCTTGGCGAGCGCCCCGAGCTGCGCTACCCCGAAGCCGCTGCGGCGCTGGAAAAGCTGGGTTACGCCACCACCAACGAATACCTCCGCGCCATGTGCGCGCTGGTTTTGCGCGAAACCAGCCTTCTGCCGCATGTGAATGCCGGCACGCTGACCGATGATGAAATAGACATGCTCAAGCCGGTATCGGCCTCGATGGGCATGATGCTGGAGACGGTCTCGCGCCGCCTCACCCGCAAGGGCATGCCGCATTTTGCCTGCCCCGACAAAACCCCCGTGCAGCGCCTGCGCACGCTGGAGCGGGCGGGGGAGCGCGGCGTGCCTTTCACCACGGGGCTGCTGATCGGCATTGGCGAAACATGGGCCGAGCGGGTGGAAAGCCTTGCCGCCATCAATAGCGCCCATGCCCGCCATGGCCATATTCAGGAAGTCATCATCCAGAATTTCCAGCAAAAACCCGGAATCGGCATGGAAAACCACCCCGAGCCGGGCCTTGAGGATATGCTGCGCACGCTGGCTGTGGCGCGCCTGATGCTGGCCCCTGAAATCAGCCTGCAAGCGCCGCCGAATCTCTCGGCCCGCCACGGGGAATATCTGCAAGCGGGGATGAATGACTGGGGCGGGATTTCCCCCGTGACCGTTGATTTTATCAACCCCGACCACCCATGGCCGCAAATCGGCGAGCTGGCCAAAGCCACCGCCAAAGCCGGCCTCACCCTGCAAGAGCGCCTGACGATCTACCCTGATTTCCTGAAGCATTCCGACCGCTTCCTGGACCCCGCCCTGACCGCCCGCCTTGCCGATATGGCCCGCGCTGACGGCCTTGCCCGCTTTCAATGCCTTGGAGCCGCGCCATGAGCCAGGTGAAGCAAATCCTTGATCGCGTTGCCGAGGGCTTTGAGCTTTCCCAAGCCGAAGCCACGGTGCTTTACGGCGCGAAGGGGGCCGACCTGAAGGCGATTTGCGAGGTGGCCGACGGGTTGCGCCACAAGGTGAATGGCGACCGCGTGGGCTTTGTGGTCAACCGCAATATCAACTTCACCAATATCTGCTATATGGGCTGCACCTTTTGCGGCTTTGCCAAGCGGCGCGAGGATGAGGGGGCCGAGTGGTTGACGCTGGACACCATCGTGGAGCGCACGCGGGAGGCAGCCAGCCGCGGGGCGACCGAGGTCTGCATTCAGGGCGGCATCCACCCGAAAATGCCCGGCACCTATTACCGTGATATTGTGCGCGCGATTAAGGCCGAGCTGCCGGCTATGGACATCCACGCGTTTTCCCCGTTTGAAATATGGTATGGGGCGGCCAAGCGCAAAATGTCTTACGCCGATTTCATTCAGGACCTCAAGGAATGCGGCCTTGGTTCCATCCCCGGCACGGCGGCGGAAATTCTCGATACCGAGGTCAGGAAGCTGCTGACCAAGGATAAACTCAGCACTGAAAAATGGGTCGAGATTATTCGCGCCGCCCATGGGCAAGGGGTGCCCACCACCGCCACCATCATGTATGGGCATGTGGACGGCCCGCCGCATTGGGCGGCGCATATGGCGCTGCTGCGCGATATCCAGAAGGAAACCGGCGGCTTTACCGAGCTGGTGCCGCTTTCCTTCGTGCATTATGACAGCCCGCTTTATACCGCGAACCCCGGCAAGGTGCGCCCCGGCCCGACGGTGGAGGAGGTCGAGGCCATGCACGCCGTCAGCCGGATATTCCTGCACGGGCAGATAGACAATATCCAGACAAGCTGGACCAAGCTGGGGCCGGAGCGCGCGCAGGGCATGCTTTCCAAAGGTGTAAATGATTTTGGCGGCACCTTGATGAATGAAAGTATTTCTCGGGCGGCAGGCAGTGCGCATGGGCAAGAGGTGACGGCTTACGAGATGGTGCGGATCATCCGCGCGGCGGGGCGGGTGCCTTATCAGCGCAACACGCGCTATGAGGTGATCGAAGAATTTGCCAGCCATGACCCCGCCCGCCAGGCCCCGCTGGTGGAGCGCGATGCCGGGCCGCTGGATTTTATGGCCGAACTGCCCGCCTTCCTGAAGGAGGCGGTGTGATGAAGGTAGTGCTTTTAGCGGGCGGGGTTGGCGGGGCCAAAATGGCCGAGGGCTTTGATGGGCTCGAGGGGGTGGAGCTGAGCGTGATCGGCAATATCGCCGATGATGCGGAATTCCACGGGCTGTGGGTTAGCCCTGATATTGATACGCTGACTTATTCCTTGGCAGGGCGGATAGACCGAGCACAGGGCTGGGGGGTGGCTGATGAAAGCCACCGCGCTTTGGGTGTGCTGAAAGAGCTGGGGGCGGATACATGGATGACACTTGGCGACCGCGATTTCGGCCTGCATATTTACCGCAGCCATGCCTTGGCACAGGGGCAGAGCCGGAGCGAGATTGCGGCCCATGTGGCAAAAACCTTTGGCGTGAAAAGCCGGATTCTGCTGCCCACGGATGATGTGGTGCAAACGCGGGTGCGGGTGGCGGCGGGCTGGCTTTCCTTTCAGGAATATTTTGTGCGCGAGCAATGCAAGCCCGAGGTGCTGGAGCTGGACTATGCGGGGATTGCGGCCGCCAAGCCAACGTATGCGGCGCTGGAGGCCATAGCGGCGGCAGATTTTATCGTGCTGGCCCCGAGCAATCCTTTGGTATCGATCACGCCCATTCTGGAAGTGCCGGGCCTGCGCGCGGCGCTGGGGGCGGCAAGGGCGCCGGTCTGGGCGGTCAGCCCGCTGATTGCCGGCAAGGTGGTGAAGGGACCGGCGGACCGGATGATGAAGGCGCTGGGCCTGCGCCCCGATGCGCTGGGGGTGGCGCAATATTATGCGGGCGCGGTGGATCACATGGTGATTGATACGCTGGATGAAGGCTTGAGGGCCGAGATTATGGCGCTCGGGAAAGGCTGCACTGTGCTGCCGACCCTGATGACCGAGCGCGCCGAAAAGGAAGCGCTTGCGGCAGGGATCATCGAGGCCATGGTATGAAGGATTTGTTGTTTATCATCCCGATGAAGGATCCGGCGGTGGCCAAATCGCGGCTCTCCGAAGTGCTGCCCGACGCGGTGCGGGCACGCCTCGCCATGGCGCTGTTTCGCCGGATGCTGGGGTTTTTGGCCGGGGCGCAGCCGGAGGTGGATTTGCTGGTGGTAAGCGAAAGCGATGCCATTGCCGCCGAGGTGGCGGGGTATTTCCTGCGGCAAAAGGGCGAGGGCCTGAACACTGCGGTGACAGAAGCTGCAACATGGGCCAAGGCGCATGGCTACGGCGCGATTTGTGTGCTGCCGGCCGATTTGGCGGATCCTTCGGCCGCGGATCTTGCGCGACTGCTGGCGCTGGGCGAAGGCGTGAGCATCGCGCCGGCCCATGACGGGGGCACCAATGCTTTGCTGGTTTCTCCGCCCGATGCGATCAGCTTTCATTATGGCAAAGGTTCCTGCTTGGCCCATCAGCGGGCGGCGGCGGGCCTGCCCTGCACGATTATCCCGCTGGAGAGCTTCAAATACGACATCGA
>JALSHK010000146.1 GCA_026982275.1 Paracoccaceae bacterium
ATGCGGAGTTTTTCTTTCTTCATCGCCCCGATCTCGATGGTATCTGCGCTTGGGTGGCGCTGGGTTTGCTCGATCTGGTTTTCCAGTTTCTCGTGTTTTTTCTGTAGTTCGTTCAGATGAGAATTCAGGTTCATCAAAGGCCTCCAGTTGGTTGGTTGCGTCTTATCCGTAGGTAATAGCTGAACACAGAATTTCAATTCTGTCACTCGCTTCTTGCAACGATTTTTATCCGATTATGGGCAATGCCCTCCCGTTGCGCAGGATTTCGCTCACGGGTTTGCTGAAATCATCCCCGTCTACGCCATGGGTTGCCCCTTGGTGCAAAATCAGCGGGGGCAATAATTTCAGCGGCCCCGATGCGCCTTTGCGCGCCTGCACAATCACCCGCCCTGCCGCGCGCCCCTGCCGCGAGGACAGGGGCAAAATGCGGATATTTCCGGCTCTATCCAGGCCGGAGAGTATCTCGGAAAGCCGCTCTGCCCGGTGGATAATCGTGAGCCAACCCAAAGGCTTGAGCCGCTTCAATCCGGTGGCGAGCCACGCTGCGAGCGCAGCATCACCTTCGATAAACGCCACCGACTTTCCTTCATCCCGAACTGGAGAATGCCGCCCGGCTTCAAAAAATGGCGGATTCATCATAACATGATCAAAGCTTTGCGCCCGAAGCGGGGTCGGCATGTTTTGCAAATCACCTTCGACAATCTCGGCTAGCAGATGGTTTCGGGCCATGTTTTTGCGGGCCAGCGCCGCATATTCCGGCTGAATTTCCAGCCCCATAGCCCGAAGCGATGGCAGCCGGTGCAGCAAGCATCCCAGCGCCACCCCCACCCCGCAGCCTAATTCCAGCACGCTTTCTTCCGGCTTCGCGGCCACGGCTGCGGCCAGAAATACCGGATCTGTCGCCGCGCGATAGCCCGCCACGGGTTGCAGCATCTTCAAGCGCCCCCCCAGAAACCCGTCATCGCTCAACCCCGAATTCACGTATCCAGCCCGCTATCTATATCATTGTCCCGCAGCACGATCTCGGCCATGTAGGCGTCTTCGCTAGCCACCATCAGCCGCCTCGGGAACGCACCGATAGAGCCTTCCAGCGCGGCCATGTTTTCGCCCAGTATATAGCAGCGAATGCCCTCGCCTTTCAGCAATGCGGTGGCGAAGGTTATATCGAGCGGGTCTGTTGTGCGTAAAATCTCTTTCATTCCCCTACATTATCGGGCAAAAGAAGCGCCGTCGAGGAAAGGTTTTTTTCTGCAACATACTGGAATATTTCATGGGCCCATTTGAGCAGTTACAAGCGCAGCTAGCCGAGGATATGGCCGCGGTAAACGAGCTGATCCGCACACGGATGGCCTCGAAAAACGCGCCGCGTATTCCCGAGGTGACCGCGCATCTGGTCGAAGCCGGTGGCAAACGCCTGCGTCCGCTGCTCACGCTTGCGGCCGCCAATCTGTGCGGCTATCGCGGCGATCACCATGTTTTACTGGCCGCAACCGTCGAGTTTATTCATACGGCCACGCTTTTGCATGATGATGTGGTCGATGAAAGCGCCCAGCGCAGGGGCCGGCCCACAGCCAACCTGCTATGGGATAATAAATCCAGCGTGCTGGTCGGGGATTATCTGTTTTCACGCTCCTTCCAGCTGATGGTCGAAACCGGCAATATGCAGGCGCTCGGCATTCTGGCCAATGCTTCGGCGGTGATCGCCGAGGGCGAGGTGCTGCAATTGAGCGTGGCGCAGGATCTGGCCACCAGCGAAGATACCTATCTGCAAGTAGTGCGCGGCAAAACCGCTGCGCTTTTTGCTGCTGCCTGCGAGGTGGGCGCGGTGATTGCCGACGCCCCCGGGATCCATCAAAAAGCGCTATATAATTATGGAGATGCGCTTGGAATTGCCTTCCAGATCGTCGATGACTTGCTTGATTTTGGCGGAAGCGCGGCGGTAATGGGCAAGAATATCGGTGATGATTTTCGCGAACGCAAGCTGACCCTGCCGATCATTCTTGCGGTCGCGAAAGCCGACGGGCTGGAGCGGGATTTCTGGAAGCGCACCATCGAAAAAGGCCAACAATACGAGGGGGATCTGGAGCATGCGCTGAAGCTGATGAAGGCCCATGGCACCTTGGAAGCCACCAGGAAAAAGGCTTTGAGCTGGGCCGCAATGGCGCAGGATGCGCTGGAGCCGCTGCCGGATTCCGGGCTGAAATCAAGCTTGAAGGATCTGGCTGATTTTGTCGTGTCGCGTCTGGTTTAGCCCCGCGCGGCCACCACCCACCAATCGGGGTTTTGCCGCTTGATCACCTGTGCCGCCTGCTTGGCTTGCGCCAGCGTTTCAAACAGGCCAAAGCAGGTGCCGCCAGAGCCGGACATCCGCGCTAAGGCGCAATCCGGCTGGTCTGAAAGCGCGCGCAGCACCAAAGATATATCCGGACAAAGGCTAATGGCGGCATCCTGAAGGTCGTTGCGCAGCGCCGCGAGATACGAAAATAATGCGGGCAGTTCAAGCCATGCGGGCAAATCCGGCGCGGGCGGATTATCAATGTTTTTCAGTGCATTAAATACGGCAGCAGTGGAAACCGCCGCGCCGGAATTGGCCAGAACCATCGAAAATCCGGGCAAGGGTGGAAGGCGTGTCAAATGCTCTCCAACACCTTGCATCCGCAAAGGCCTGGAGATCACGCAGGCCGGAATATCCGCGCCAAGCGGCAGCATATCGGGCAATTCGCCGCGAAATAGCAGCCGCACAACCGCTGCCGCATCGGCTGATCCGCCACCAATACCGCTGGCCACAGGCAGGTTTTTCTCCAGATGATACCCGGAAGGCCGCCCCATCAATGCGCCGGTTTTCAGCACCAGATTATCCGTTGTTGATAGCGCGCTGCCAAAAGGTCCGGAAATGGTAAATCCGCCATCCGTCAGCCGGACAACATCGCCGATTTCCGGAAATACCACTATTGAATCAAGCAAATGCATACCATCCGCCCGCCTGCCCAGCACATGCAGGCTCAGGTTCACCTTGGCGCGCGCAAGCTCCTGCATCGGCTATTCATCCGCCAAAACAGCATCCAGCCCGCGCTCGAGCTTGTCGCGGATACGCACCGCTTCTTCCGGCTCCGGCCCATAGGAAAGCGCGCGCCGCCACTGGAAGCGCGCCTCGCGCTTGCGATCCACCATCCACAGCACATCACCATAATGGTCGCTCAGGATCGGATCCACCGGCAAAAGCTGCACCGCGCGCTCCATCTCGGCCTCGGCCTCTTCATAGCGCCCGAGCTGGAAATACACCCAGCCAAGAGAATCCGAAATCGCACCGCTATCGGGCCGTGAAGCCGCCGCGGATTCGATCATCTCCAATGCTTCATCCAGCTTTTCGCCGCGCTCCACCAAGGAATAACCCAGATAATTCAGCACATTGGCCTCATCGGGCATCAGCTTTAGTGCTTGGCGAAAATCAGCCTCGGCGCGGGGCCAGTCATCGGATTTATGCTCGGCAATCGCGCGGGAATAATATAGCCGCCACGCCGCGGGCATATCCGGATCGGGCAGCAAATCAATTGCCGAGCTAAACGCGGCGATTGCCGCTTCCGGCTCGTCATTTTGAAGATATACATCGCCAAGGGATTGCCAGAGCGAGATTGAATCCGCTTCGATCGCCAGCGCATCCCGCAAGGTCGAGACCGCCTCGTCCAGA
>JALSHK010000147.1 GCA_026982275.1 Paracoccaceae bacterium
CCCAACCCGATGCCCACCGCCACCCGCGCGCGGTTCTATCCGGGGGAAGATAAATCGGGGCTGGCAAGTGCGGCAGATGAAGCCAGACGGATGATCGAGGCGTATCTATAGCTGGGGTGAAAACCCACCCTGCGGGCCGGATACAGGAGGGGGCTTCCTCCACCGCTTTAATGGATCCGCCGCTTCGCCGCCTTGGCCGCAAACGGATTATCCCCGCCGCGCAAAAACAGCCGGATCGGCGTGCCGGGCATATCAAAATCCACCCGTAAGCCATTGACCAAAAACCGCTTATAGCTCTCCGGCACCTTATCGGGCACCGAGGTAAACACCACGAAAGTCGGCGGTCGGGTTTTTACCTGAGTCATATAGCGCATTTTAATCCGGCGGCCCGAGGGCGCGGGCGGCGGATGGCCTTCGATCATCGCCTTCAGCCAACGGTTCAGCTTGGCGGTCGAAATCCGCGTGTTCCATGTGTTATGCGCCTTGATGATAGCATCATGCAAGCGGTCCACCCCCTTGCCGGTAAGCGCCGAGACCATCACCATCGGTGCGCCGCGCAGCTGGGGCAATAGCCGCCCGAATTTCTCGCGCAGCTCCAGCAACTTCTGGTTTTTCTCGTCTTCCAGATCCCATTTATTCACCGCCACAACCACCGCGCGGCCCTCGCGCTCGGCCAGATCGGCAATGCGCAAATCCTGCTGCTCGAACGGCACCTGCACATCCAGCAGCACCACCACAACCTCGGCAAATTTCACCGCCCGCAAGCCATCCGACACCGAAAGCTTCTCCAGCTTTTCCTGCACCTTGGCCTTTTTGCGCATGCCGGCCGTGTCAAATATCCGGAATTCGCGGCCTTCCCATTTGGTGCGCACCGAAATCGCATCGCGGGTAATCCCCGCCTCCGGGCCTGTGAGCAGGCGCTCTTCGCCCATAATCTGGTTGATCAGGGTGGATTTCCCCGCATTGGGCCGCCCCACCACGGCGATTTGCAGCGGGCGATCATCGGGGATGATTTCAGCCTCGCCGAATTCATCCACCTCGTCGGAAATATCGACATTGGTTTCCGGCTCGAAGCTGTCGGCATTTTCAAAATCATCATGGATCGGCATTAAAAGCGCATAAAGGTCTTCCATGCCCTCGCCATGCTCGCCCGAGATTTGCAGCGGCTCGCCCAGCCCGAGATTAAACGCCTCGTAATAGCCCGCTTCGCCGGCTTTGCCCTCGGCCTTGTTGACCGCCAATATCACCCGCGCATTTTTGCGGCGCAGGATATTGGCAAATACCTCATCATCCGCCGTAACCCCCACACGGGCATCGAGCATAAACAAGCATACATCGGCCATTTCAACAGCGCGCTCGGTCAGCGCCCGCATCCGGCCTTGCAGGCTTTCATCGGTCGCTTGCTCCAGCCCTGCGGTATCCACCACGGTAAAGCGCAAATCCCCCAAGCGGGCCTCGCCCTCGCGCAGATCGCGGGTTACGCCGGGGGTATCATCCACCAAGGCCAGCTTTTTGCCCACCAGACGGTTAAACAGGGTTGATTTGCCAACATTGGGGCGGCCGACAATGGCCATGGTGAATGTCATAACTTTGCCTTTGGAAACAGGTTCGGGGGCGCAAGGCCCCGGAACGCTAGCTACTATCCCCTCCGGTCCCTATTGGAAAGCCAGAAGTTTGCCTTTTTGGTTTTGCAGATATAATACGCCCGCAGCCACCACAGGGGCCGAAGCTGCGCCGCCCGGGATATCAACGCTATAGCCCGCTGCGCCGCTCACCGGATCAAAAAAGCGCAAGCGGCCATCGGTGCCCGCCACGATTACCTGCCCCCCCGCAACAACAGGGCCATAATGGGCGATATACCCGCGCCGCTTTTCAGGATTGGAAAATTCCGGCAGTTGTGTGGCCCAGATCACACGGCCCGAAGCCGCATCCACCCGCAGCAATTGCGAGGTATCGCTTACCAGAAACACAGAGCCGCCGATCACCGCCGCCGGTCCGGTTGCGCCCACCGGCAGCTCCCATACCGGATTTCCGTTGGAGAGTTGCAGCGCGGCAAACCGGCCACCGGCATTGCCCAGATATACCCGCCCGCCAGAGATCACCGGCGCGCCGGGAAAGCCGCCAATAGTGGCGCGCACATCCGACAGGCGCACCTGATTGACATCGCCGTTCCATTGGCCCGTGCCGCCCGCCGTTGCTCCCATGGAGCGCCCGGAGCTGAACGGCAGCACTACATTATTCCCCGCCACCGCAGGGCTGGAACCACCCATGGTGACCGGCCCGACCGAGCGCGGCCCCGCAAGGCTCCATGAAAGCTTGCCGCGCGCGCCGTCAACGGCATAGGCAATATCATTGGACCCCATTACAAATACCCGACCGGCAGAGACCGTAGGCCCGCCGCGCAGGGGCGCATCAAAACCGTAACGCCACAGAATGGTGCTGCTGGCGGTATCGATCGCGAGCAATTCGCCAAAGCCGGTGGTAACATAAAGCCGCCCGCCATCCAGCGCCAGGCCGCCGCCAAAGCCCTCGGCCCCGCTACGCTCGCCAATCGGGGTGATATCCACGCTCCAGAGCCGCGCGCCACTATCGGTAGCGCTGGCCTGCACACGCCCGCCCGCATCCAGCGTATAGATCACGGCATTGGCAATCACAGGGGTGGAGGTGATGCGGGAACGATCGGAATTGCCGCGCCCGATATCGGCGCTCCAGCGCAGCACAGGATTGGCCGAAAGCGCCAGATGCGGCACCACATGACGGGCGGCAAATCCCTGCTGGAGCCATGCCGCATTGCTCACCGGATTACCCAGCGATATCGCCGCCGCCCGATTTTCAACTACGAGCTGCTCTTGCGGGCGTATAGATTGCCGCTCGCCCGCCAGAATACGGTTATTATTGCCGCCACAAGCCGAAAGCGCGCCCAGTGCCAGCACTGCAAAACCCAGTTTACGCCATGTTTTTACCGATTGTATCATTACCTTACCCGCTCGTTAAATCCCTTAGGCCATGTGGCTATCCGTTTTCTGTCTGCGCTCCGATTTCTCCGCCCAGTGCCACGATAAGCTGTTGGGCGCGGTTGCGCAAATTGGGCGTAACCGCCGGATCGTCCAGTATCGATGCCAGCACGGCTTTGGCCGTTTCTGTATCACCATCGCGCACATATTGCATGGCCTGCTGCTCCAATGCCAGTAGGCGATAGGGGGCAGCCGCAGCCGTCAGGCGGTCATAAGCGCCGTTCCGCTCACTGTCGCTCATGTTTTCGCCATCCAGCATGATTATTTTCAGCCAGGCAAGATCCGCATAGACAGGGGAAATCTTCATATCAAGGGTGATCCGGCGCAAAACCTCGAGCGCGCCGGCAATATCGCCCTCCGCTTCTAGCAAATTCGCCAGTTGCAATCGCGCTATCACCGCCGCGCCGTCATCCTTTGAGGCCAGCGTTTCCAGCGCGGCGGTATCCTGCGCCGCCAGCGCCGCCAGCATCATATCTCCGGTGAGCCGCGCCTGCTTCTGGCTTTGGGATTTGTTCCATTCATTATAGGCCGTGCCACCCACAATCGCGACAACCGCAAGCACCAGCACCCATGAATATTTCCTGAACAGCCTGAATAGCCGGTCACGGCGCACCTCGTCGGTAACCTCGTGAATAAATGAATC
>JALSHK010000148.1 GCA_026982275.1 Paracoccaceae bacterium
CGACACCTCCGCCCCCAGTTCTTGCACAAAAACCTGATAGCGCAGCCGCTGGGCGGCATGAATGTCTGCTTCGTTGCGCGCCAGGCGCACCTGAAACTGGCTGTGATCCATCGGTCTTTCCACATCTTCGGGCGGCTTTCAGCCAGCTAATAGTCCATTAATACTTTACTAATTTATACTTTATTAACCATGCCACATTAATCTGCCAGATCAAGCGACACCACATTGCCATCAATCACCACCTTGCCGGCATGCTCGAAATTTACGGTAATTTTATTGCCGATCACCGATTGCACCTGCCCGATGCCCCAATCGGGCTTTGAGGGGTGGTATACCCGCATGCCCGGTGCCAATATAGAATTCATCACCGCCTCCATTTTCGGGGCCTTCAAACCTTGGGCCATATCATGCAAAAATCCCTCGCCGAATTGATCAGCTCCCGCATCTGCCATGATCTCATAAGCCCTGTGGGCGCAATCGGCAACGGGCTTGAGCTGATGGAGGCGTTTTCCGGCTCCAGCCCCGAGCTGGAGCTGGTTGCGCAATCCGCCACGATGGCCCAGGCCAAGCTGAAGTATTTCCGCCTCGCTTTCGGGGCCAGCGGTGATGGCATGATCAGCGGTGCCGAGGCGCAGCGGCTGGCCGAAGATATGTTTTCCATGGGGCGGGTATCGCTCTCGTTTTCCGAGCCATGGGGGGATCGCGAGCGCGGCCTGGTCAAGCTGTTTTATCTGCTACTGCTCTGCGTGGAATCCAGCCTGCCACGCGGGGGGGTAATTGCCTGCGCGCCCAGTATTTCAGGCTGGCGGATCAGCACGGGCGATGCGCTGGTGGATGCGCCGGATGCGCTTTGGCTGCCGCTCTCCGGTGGGCCGGAGGTGCCGGATGTCTCGGCCAAAACCGTCCAGTTCCGGCTCGCCCGCCAAGCCCTGGCCGAGCGCGAGCTGAAACTGGACGCCCGCTTCGGCGAACGTTTGCTGGAGCTGTCATTCTAGAAGAATGTGCCGTCATGGCGATACATCCAAAATAATACAGTGGCCATTTACCGCATAATCACGAACAGACTAAACCGGCTTTAGCTCGCTGCGAAATATCCGCATTTTTGCCTGATAGCTGCGCGCCGATCCGGCCAATGCGGCAATCGCCCCGGCATCCAGCGCCCGCACCACCTTGGCGGGCGCGCCCACCACCAAGGATCCGTCGGGAATAACCTTGCCCTCCGTCACCAGCGCCCCTGCACCGATCAGGCAATCGCGACCGATTTTGGCGCCGTTCAGCACCGTCGCCCCCATGCCGATCAACGAATTTTCGCCAATTTCGCAACCATGCAGGGTAGCTTGATGGCCAATGGTGCAGCCCGCACCGATCATCAGGGGATAACCCGGATCGGTGTGCAAAACCGCGTTTTCCTGAATATTGCTGCCCGCGCCCACCCTGATCTGCTCGTTATCGCCCCGCAGCACCGCGCCAAACCAGATAGAAACTCCGGCCTCCACCACCACATTGCCCACCAGCACCGCCTGATCCGCGATCCAGTATTCTCCTTGTGGCAAAACCGGCTGCACACCCTTTAGCTCATATATCATTGCATCGCCTCGTATTCCGCATTCAGCCCCGCCACAAAGCCGTTCAGCCCCGTCACCCGCGCCCGCTTCAGCCGCTCGGCCTGCACAATCGCGCGCAGATCGGCCTCGGCCTTATCCACATCATCATTGACCAACACATAATCATATTCCGCCCAATGGCTGATCTCGTCCCTCGATTGTGCCATTCTCTGGGTGACTACTCCGGCGCTATCCTGCCCGCGTTTTTTCAGGCGGTCTTCCAGCTCCGGCATCGAAGGGGGCAGCACAAATACCGAAACCACAGCCTCGCTCAAAGGGGAATTCCGGATCTGCTGCCCGCCCTGCCAATCCACATCAAACAAAACATCCTTCCCCGTGCTGATCGCGGCCTCCACCGGCGCCATCGGCGTGCCATAAAGATTGCCGAATACCTCGGCATGTTCCAGCATCCCGCCCGCCTCTACCAGCGCCTTGAAATCCTCGCGTGATTTGAAAAAATATTCCCGCCCGTCTTTTTCTCCGGGGCGCGGGCTGCGGGTGGTGGCCGATACCGAAAAAACCACCCCCGGGTCATTTTCCAACACTCGCCGTGAAAGGGTTGATTTTCCCGCCCCCGAAGGCGAGGAAAGAATAATTAGCAGCCCGCGGCGTTGAAGCTCCATGGTTTGTCTCCCTGTGATTTGCCCGTATTTGCCCAAAGCCATGCGCCTCTGTCTAGCGAAAAGCAATATTCCTGCAGTTTTAATAAATATGGACACTTAATCCCCTCGATCAGGGCCACCGGGGGAACCACCTTGTTTCATTTGCTTTTTCCAAAAAAACTGTAATATAGGCGACAGTGGCCTTGCTGCTTTTCCCGCTAATATTAACGATATATTGAGGCAACCGGTTACATGCGCCTAAAATTGTATTATTCTTGTCGACGAAGTTACGGTAAAACCCAGCTCAGGTGGGAAATAATGGGTAAGCGAGCCAAAGAAGCGATTATGCAACATTCGATTTTCAACAACCTTTTCGAGCATTGGAGCGCCCTGCGCGGCCAATCCGATGTGCCCAACAGATGCGAGATAGATCCGCGGGTCTTTGCAGATGCTTTGGAAAACACCTTTATTTTCGAGCGTATCGGCAAGGGCGATTTCCGCGCAAGGCTGGCGGGGCTACGCCTGTGTGAAATGATGGGCATGGAGGTGCGTGGCCAAAGCGCAGCCAGCTTTATGCTGCAAGCCGAGCGCGGAAAAATCAAGAAAGTGCTGGAACAAATCCTGATCCGGCCGGCAATAGGCGAGCTAACCCTGACCGGCACCGATCTGGCCGGCGCGCGCGTAAAGGTAAACATGATACTGCTGCCACTGCGCAGCGATACGGGAGAGATTAATCGCATCATCGGCTGCATCTCCTATCCGGAAGCCGCCTTCACCCCTCCGCTGCGCTTTTCCATCAAGGACCAGAAACTGACTCCGCTTAGCGCCCTGGGAAATACCCGCGAAGAAATTGCTGTCGGGTTTTCGGAAAAAATAGAACCTTACCGTCCCCGGAGCTTTCGCGCGGTTGCCGAAAACAGAAACCCCAAACCAAGCCCGAAGAAGCGCGGCCATCTGAAGCTGGTTCACGACGACGACTAATCCGGCATGCCCTGAAGGGCCAGAATCGCGCCGAGGTCGGAATGATCCAGCACCACATCCGCCGCCGCCTTCAGCGTCGGTTTGGCCTTATACGCCACCCCGATACCCGCCGCCTCGATCATCGCGAGATCATTGGCCCCATCGCCCACCGCGATCACATCGGCACGGGTAATGCCGCGAGATTCGCAAAGCTCGTCCATCGCTTCCCGCTTGGCTTCGCGGCCCAGAACAGGCATGCCCACAGCGCCGGTCAATGCCCCGTCCACGATTTGCAAAATATTGGCGCGGTTATGCGCAAAGCCCGCATCGGCCGCGACCAGCGCGGTGAAATAGGTGAATCCCCCCGAAACCAGCGCGGTATAAGCGCCCGCGCCATTCATCCCCTGCACCAGCCGCCGCGCGCCGGGGTTTAGCGAAATGCGCTCCCTATAGCAGCGCTCCAGCGCC
>JALSHK010000149.1 GCA_026982275.1 Paracoccaceae bacterium
CCAATTGCTGCGCGGCGGAATAATATAGGCGGGTGGCGTTGGTCCGGCTGATCCGCTCGCCCCCCAGATAGGCCGAAAGCTCGATATCATAAAGCGAGGGCCTGGATTCAAGCAAATAGGGCAGCAGCGGCACCTCGCGCGGCGGGACGGGGCGCCGGAAATCCTCCAGCGCGGCTTTGGTCACAATCCACGGGCTGATCGAGGTGGCAAACGCCTTGCCCTGAAACGGGCCGAGCGGCTGGTATTCCCAAGCCTGAATATCGCGCGCCGACCAATCATTGAGCAGCACAAAGCCAAAGATCATATCCTCGGCCTCGGCTGTGCTCACGGGCTGGCCCATCGCCGAACCCGTGCCGATAATCGCCCCCAGCTCCAGCTCGATATCCAGCTTTTCGCTCGGGCCAAAGCGCCCTTCGCCAAGCTGCCCGAGCGGGCGGCGGATCGGCGTACCCGATACCACCACGCTGGAGGCCCGCCCGTTATAGCCGATCGGGATATGCAGCCAATTGGCGGGCAAGCCCTTGGAGCCGCGCAGGATTTCGCCCATGTTTTCGGCATGAAAACGGCTGGAATAGAAATCTGTAAATTCAGCCACCGCGAATGGCATATGCATTTTGGCCTCGGATTGCGGGTGCAGATAAGGCTCCAGCGCCGCCTGTTCGGGCGCGCCCATCGCTAGCACCGCTTGCAGCTTTTGCCGAAACCCCGTCCACGCCTCTGGCCCCAGCGCCATAAAGCCATTCCAGCTTGCCTGCGCAAAAATCGGGTCATCGGCCAAGGCAAACAGGCTTTCAGTGGCCGTCACATCCAATATGAAATCCCCAATCGCCACGCCGCAGCGCCGCTCACCGCCGATCGAAAACACCCCGTAAGGCAGATTGTTCAGCGGAAAACCGGTTTTGGCATTGTTGGCAGATGTTATCCAGCTTGGCTTTAACGCCATTCGATCACCTGTTTTTGAATTGCACTCCCGGTCTTTTTGCTAATAGTTGATTTTGTAACTAACAAGAGGGAACTCGAAAATGCCCGACAAACCCGCCTTTGCCCTATCCGATTTTATCCCCTATTTGCTCAATCGGGCCGCCGAAGAAACCAGCGCCGAATTTGCCAAGATCTACAAAGACCGCTTTGGCCTGCTGCGCACCGAATGGCGGGTGCTTTTCCATCTCGGGCAGATGGGCGAAAGCACCGCCACCGAGATCGGCCTGCGCTCCAAAATCCACAAAACAAAAATCAGCCGCGCGGTAGCAAGGCTGGAAAAGCGGCGGCTGCTAAAGCGGACGCGCAGCGAAACGGATCGGCGGCGCGAGTTTATTCGCCTTACCCCCGCAGGCAAAAAAATGTTTGTCGAATTATCCCGCGCCGCTGATAAATATAACGAAACCCTGATGAAAAAGCTCGAACCTGCCGAGCAAGCCCTGCTCAAACGCATCCTGTCCGGCTTTATACTGTGAGCCAGGCAAACAATGCCGACCTCTTTCAGGCCGGCCTTCCTCGCACCGGCGCAGCCCTGGCGATGCGGATCACAAAGATGCCGCCGCGCCAATCCGGGCCACCCCGAGCGCCTCCAGCACCTTGCCTTCAATCGCCGCCGCATCAAGACCCGCGGTTTTATACATGGCGGCGGGGGTGTCTTGGGCGATAAAGCGGTCCGGCAAGGTCATGGAGCGGAATTTCAGCCCGCTATCAAACACGCCCTCCTCGGAAAATAGCTGCGCCACATGGCTGCCAAAGCCGCCCACCGCGCCTTCCTCGATCGTGATCAGCGCCTCGTGGCTGTGCGCCAGCTCCAGAAGCATTTCCCGATCCAGCGGCTTGGCAAAGCGGGCATCCATAATGCTGGGGATAATGCCCTTGGCGGCCAGATTTTCCGCCGCTTTTTGCACCTCGGCCAGCCGCGTGCCCAGCGATACAATCGCCACCCGCGCGCCGTGCCGGATCATCCGGCCCTTGCCGATCTCCAGCACCTCGCCGCGCTCGGGCAGCTCCACCCCCGTGCCTTCGCCGCGCGGGAATCTGAATGCGCTGGGGCGGTCATTTATGCTGGCAGCCGTGGCCACCATATGCATCAGCTCGGCCTCGTCTGCCGCCGCCATCACCACAAAATTCGGCAGGTTGGACAGAAAGGCAATATCAAAGCTGCCCGCATGGGTAGGCCCATCGGCCCCCACCAGCCCCGCGCGATCAATGGCAAAGCGCACCGGCAAAGACTGGATCGCGACATCATGCGCCACCTGATCATAGCCGCGCTGCAAAAATGTCGAATATATCGCGCAAAACGGCTTCATGCCGCCCGCCGCGAGGCCCGCCGAAAAGGTAACCCCGTGCTGCTCGGCCATGCCGACATCAAACATCCGCTTGGGGAAATGGCTGGCAAAAACATCCATCCCCGTGCCATCGGGCATAGCGGCGGTAATGCCCACCACCATCGGGTCTGCCTCGGCTTGCGCCACCAAAGCCTTGGAAAATACGCTAGTATAGCTCGGGGCATTGGGGGGGGGTGATTTATGCACCACGCCGGTTTCAGGGTCAAACTTGCCCCGCGCATGGCCGCGATCCGCCGAGCCTTCGGCTGCCGCAAATCCCTTGCCTTTTTTGGTAATCACATGGATCAGCACCGGCCCGTCGGCCCGCGCCTGCACCGTGCGAAGCACGCTCAGGAGTTGCTCCATATCATGGCCGTCAATCGGCCCGACATAGGAAAACCCGAGTTCCTCGAACAAGGTGCCGCCCACGGTCATGGATTTCACCATTTCCTTGGCCCGGCGCGCCCCATCCTGAAGCGGCGGCGGCAATAGCGAGGCAAAGCCCTTGGCCGCCGATTTCAGCTCCTGAAACGGCGCCTCGGCATAGAGCTTGGAAAGATAGCCCGAAAGCGCGCCCACCGGCGGCGCGATCGACATATCATTATCGTTCAGCACCACAAACAGTCGCTTTTTCATATCGCCCGCGTGGTTCATCCCCTCAAAGGCCATGCCCGCCGGAATGGAACCATCCCCGATCACCGCAATCGCATCGCCCAAGCCATGCCCGGGCTGCCCGCCCAGCGCTCGCGCGGCCACAAAGCCGGTAGCGGCCGAAATCGAGGTGGCGGAATGGCCCGCGCCAAAGGGATCATATTCGCTCTCGCTGCGCTTGGTGAAGCCCGAAATACCACCGCCCATGCGCAGGGTATCCATCCGGCTGCGCCGACCGGTCAGGATTTTATGGGGATAGCATTGGTGGCTCACATCCCAGATCAGCTTGTCACGCGGGGTATCAAAAACCGCATGCAGCGCCACGGTCAGCTCCACCACCCCCAGCCCCGCACCCAGATGGCCGCCGGTTTTGGATACCGCCTCGATGGTTTCAAAGCGCAGCTCGTCCGCCAGTTGGCGCAGCTCGGCATCCCCCAGCTTTCGCAGGTCGGCAGGGGTGGTTATTTTATCGAGCAACGGGGTCTGCATCAGCCATCCTTATAATGTTCTATCTATTGCAAATCGCGCGGCCGCGCGCAAATTATCGGCCTTGGCACCATAACCACTCAACGCCTCATTGGCCTTTTCCACAAGTGATTCGGCCCGCGCCCTTGCCCCTTCCAGCCCCAGAAGCGTAACAAAGGTCGCCTTGCCCGCCGCGTGGTCTT
>JALSHK010000150.1 GCA_026982275.1 Paracoccaceae bacterium
ACGCTTTTAGGGGCCTTCAAGGGCACGGCGATGACCACCGGAATGATCTTCCTGATCGTGCTTGGCGCGACGGTTTATAACGGCTTTCTGGCGCTCACCCAGGTGCCGCAAGAGGTGGCGAACTTTGTCGGGGCGCAGGGCTATAATCCGTGGATGGTGCTGACAATTGTGCTGGTGGCCTATCTGCTGTTTGGCTGTATCATGGATAGTCTTTCGATGATCCTTCTGACAGTGCCGATTTTCTTTCCGATCATGATACAGCTTGATTTTGGCATGAGTCAGGAGGATTTCGGCCTGTGGTTCGGTATTCTGGTGCTGATTGTGGTAGAGGTCGGGTTGATCACGCCGCCGGTAGGCATGAACCTTTTTGTCATCAATACCCTTAGTCGCGATATTCCGATATCCGAAACCTTCAAGGGGGTTTTGCCCTTTGTTATCACCGATCTGCTGCGTGTGGTGGTGCTGGTTCTGTTTCCATCAATCACGCTTTATGCGGTTTGGGGGCTGTTTTAGCCGGCATCCGGTATTTTTCTATGCCTGACCGAAGACCGATAGCGCATATATTGTGGGTATAGATTTGATTTTATGCATTAATTCGGTTTTGGCTCCGATATACACCGCCGTTTGTGGATATCCGTTAAGTATAATTACACATTTTACTATGAATTATGGAAATTTTGATCTAATATTTAGGCGTAGAGTTGTTTTTTGAGTGATCGCCAATGTCTGGCGGAAGTTAAGAGTATCGGAGGTGTAAGCATGGTTTACACAACAATTCATTCTGGCTTGCCCGTTTTGCCTGTTGCATTTGCACGGGGGCGGGAAGTTGTTTCGTTTTTTTCGTGTCTCTCTCTGGCCAGGCGGGGTTCCTGCGCCGGTTGTGCCGCTCCCGAGGGGGGATATGGGCATGACTGATGTAATAATAGGAAGTTTTGAGCAGATATTCGGGCAGCTTCCACGGCTGTTTGGTTTCGCAATCGGTTCGGTTACGGTTGTATTATTGGCATTTTTCGGGGTGAAGGCGATCTTGCGTTTGCGAGGAAACAGCGCTTTTACCAGCTTTGATCTAGGGGTTGTCGCGCCGGTTCAATATGGTGATCGCGGCGCCAAAGAATCCCGGGACGAGCGGTTTTCCAAGCGGCTGGAAGAGATGGTGGAAACCGAAGAAAACTATGATCTGGAAAAGCTGATGCCCAAGGCGCGGGAATTGGGGGCGATCGCCAAATCCAGCTTTCATACCGCGCCGGTGATTGCCAAATCCAATCTCGCGGTGCTGGCGCTGATCGAGGAATGCGCCAGCCAGAGCAAGGGCGGCTTTCGGGTGCTCATGCATGCGCGGCTGGAATCCCTGATCGACATGGAAGACCCCGAGAACAGCCCCCTGATGAAGCGCTCGCTGAGCGGGATTGACCTGACCTTTGCAGTGGTGGATCGCTATGGCCGGCTTGTGGTGGCGATAGACCATGATAGCGGCGAGAAAAAAACCCACCAGATGGTTTTGAACCGTGCCGTGGTTATGGAAGTGCTGCGCAAGGCCGGTGTCTGGTATCTGGAAATTCCGCAGCATTATTCCCCGGAAGATGCTCGTCGGCAGTTGCTTCAGGTATTGCATGGTTATGAAGGGCAACATGAAGATGTCGCCTGAAATCAGCTGAACATGCCGCTCACTCGGCCCAGCAGCATAAAGGTGCGGCCGGTGCGGGTGTTGGCGAGGTCGAGTATTTGCCGATCGGTGCCCTCGCGGCAGAAATCCTGCAAGATGGTATCAAACTGGCGCTGGAAATGCAGCGCGGCATCGCGGAAAATCGGATCGCTGCGCATACGGGTGCGCACCTTGGCCACCGCTGCCGGATCATGAATGCCTCCCACCGCCGAAACCTCCTCCCCCCTTGCACCCTTGGCGAATTTTCGCCACAGCGCCGCAGGTGCGATTTCGGGGTTCAGGTCGTCGGTATATATTCCGTCTTGGGAGAGCAGATTCATTATATCCTCGGCCGCGCGCAGGCATTGCGAGGTATTTTGGTGGCCCATGGCAATGCGCAAGGCGCGAAAACCGTCACTATCCTTTTCATCAGTGGGAAAATTCAGGGCGTGCAATAGCTCGTCCCAGTTCAGCCCCTCGCTTGCCGTATCGGGGGGAGGGGTGGGGGCTGTCTCGGGCGCGGCGGCGGCGGGTGCAGAAGATTCAGGCTGAAGCGCCTGAGAGGAAAGAATGGCGACCAGCGCTTTTTCCACCTGCTGCATTTGTGCGCCCAAGGCCGCAAGCTTGGCGTTGGTTTCGGCCCCCTGGCGGCTGGAGGGGGTGACTCTGGCCGCAGGATTCCCCGTTGGTCCGGCCTGAAAGCGCTTGAGCGCGGCGGCAAGATCCCGCGCATCGCGCTGCACCTCGGCCACCCGGCGCAAGAGCAGCACAGATATCCACACCAGAATGATCGGCAAGATCGCCGCCATCGCAAACAGCAATATCTCAAGCGAGACCGGCCCTTGCGGCTCTACCCCCTCGCCGATCAGGCCAAAATACCCTGCGCCATAAGCCGCGAGGCCAACCACCCATAATACACTGAAAATAATGGCGAAAAACGTTTCCCGCCCTTCAATGGCACTCGGAGAAAAGCTGCCGCCAAGCCTGTTCATATTCTGCAATCTCCTGCCATATCAGATGAATTTAACGCTCAGCACCTCGTAACTCCGCACCCCGCCGGGCGTGCGCACCTCCACGCTATCGCCTTCTTCCTTGCCAATCAATGCCCGCGCCAGCGGTGATTGCAGGTTGAGCAGGCCCTGATCGATATTGGCCTCATGCGGCCCGACGATCTGATAGGTGATTTCCTCATCGGTCTCCTCATCCGCCAGCTCGACAGTGGCACCGAACTTGACGGCGCCCGAGAGCTTGCTGACATCAATAATATCGGCACGGCTCAGCACCGCCTCCAGCTCTTTGATCCGGCCTTCGATATGGCTCTGCTCCTCGCGCGCGGCGTGGTATTCGGCATTTTCCGAAAGATCCCCATGGGCGCGCGCCTCGGCGATATCGGCAATCACCTGTGGGCGGCGCACGGTTTTCAGCTCTCGCAATTCGTCATCGAGCCGGGCTTGCCCGGTGGCGGTGAGATGGATTTTTTCCAATTTTCTACTCCGTTTTCGCTCCGCTCCTGTTTGGGCTGGCGCTTTTGGCCGAAGCATAATTGTGGGACCGCCATTCATCAAGGGCCAGATGAGGCTAGTGGCCCGATTTCGCTCAAATGCCAATTATATTGTTGTGCTTCAAGATATGTGCGACTGTCAGTTTTACCAAAACCGGAGTATGCCATGAAAAGCCCCGCAGCAAAAAAGCTTTCCCTGACAGGGTCTGTATCTTTGGGCACGGGGGTGATGATCGGGGCCGGTATTTTTGTGTTGATGGGCCAGATCGCAGAGCTGGTCGGCCGGGCTTTTCCGTTGGCGTTTCTGGCGGGGGCGATTGTGGTTTCCTTCAGCGCCTATTCTTATGTGAAATTCTCCAATGCCTATCCCTCTGCGGGTGGCGTTGCGCTGTTTTTGCGCAAATCTTACGGGCCGGGCACGGTGGCGGGCACGTTTTCTCTGCTGATGTATATCTCGATGGTGATCGCCGAAAGTCTGGAG
>JALSHK010000151.1 GCA_026982275.1 Paracoccaceae bacterium
CTTGCCGAGGAGGCCGACCTTGAAAATATCAGGCTCGCCGCGCGGCACGGGGCGGGGGGGCTGATACGGCTCACCCCGATCTGGTTGCGATCGGCGCTCGGCCGGCTGGATCCGGCATCGCGGCTGGGCAGGGATATTGCCGGAATTAGCGCGGTGATCGAGGCCTTTGGCGAGGCGCGGCTGCCGGCGTTCCAGTCTCCGAAAGGCGAGGTGTTGACGCAGGCTTTTGCGGATAGAATCGACATGCCGCCTTCCATTTCCCGCTTTATGCTGCACCTGCGGGCGGCGAGGCGGCTGGAAGACCGCTTTCCGCTGGATAGCGAGGCCTCGCGACGGGCCTATGCAAAATGGTATCTGGATCATGCGCCCGAGACCGTCGGCCATGCTTTGCCCCTGCCAAAGAGCGGGCGGCTTATTCAGGCGAATGATAGCGCAAATTCACGGGCGGATGCGCTGCACAGGATCAAAAAATATGCCCGGTTTTTCAATACCGCCAAATATGTGGATCCGGCGCTGCGGCGCTGGTTGCAGGAAAAAACCGGTGGGCTGGAAAACGGGCTGACCCGGCTGGAATTGCTGGTCGCAGTGCTGGCCCACGCGCCGGTTCAGGACATCGCAGCCTTGCGCTGCCCGTGGGAAAACGGTGAGCTGAAACGCTGGTTTGCGCGGCTGGCGCTGTCCGGATATCCGATGCTGGCCGAGCTTTCGGGCCTTGCGCTTCCGGCCACGCCGCCAAAGATATCCGTCACCGGTAATTCGGATGCAAAAACCGGTCTGGGGCAAAACCGGAAGATGTCGATCGAGGCATTGACCGGGCTTATCCCTGAAAAACCCGTTTTCCTGCACCATGTAAATGCGGATGCCATTCCCCAGCAAATGTTGACCCATCATCGGGCAGGGGCGTTTCATATCGGATTTCTGCTTTGGGAAATGCAGGAGGTGCCGCAATCGCACCGGCTGGCGGGGGATCTGCTGGATGATATCTGGGTGCCGTCCCGCTATGTGCAAAGCCTTTACCAGACGGCTTACGGGCGGCCGGTCACATGGGTTGGCAAGGGGTTTGATCTTCCGAAGGCAGAGCCGTTTGACCTCGCGAGCCTGGGCATTTCGCCGGATCAGCAGGTGTTTTTGACCTGCTTTGACATTCATTCATCTGTGGCGCGCAAAAATCCGCTGGCGGCGGTGCTGGCGTTTCAAATGGCGTTTGAGGGCCAAAAAGACGTGCGGCTGATTGTAAAAACCACCCCAAAGGCCGATCGCCATTGGGGAGATCCCGAGCAGCAGCTCGATATCATCCGGCGGATCGCGGCCAAGGATCGCCGGATTATCCTGTGGCAGGCCTATTTGCCCTTTGCGCAATTTCTGGGGATGATTTCGGCCGCTACCGCGCTGGTCTCGCCGCATCGCGCTGAAGGGTTTGGCTATTTGCCGGCCTATGCGATGAAGCTGGGCACACCGGTGATTGCCACCGATTATTCCGGCACGCAGGATTTTTGCACGGATAAAACGGCATTTCCGGTGCGCTGGCGGCAAAGAAATGTGCGGGCGGGCGAGGCAATATATCCAATGGAAAAGGCCTTTTGGGCGGAAGTTGATCATGAGGATCTAGCCCGCACCATGCAGCAGGTATTGACAAATACCGCTGCACGGCAGACACGCGCCGCTGCCGGCAGAGAGCTGATGCTTCGTCGATATTCTGCCAAAGCTTTAAGAATGCGTTATGAGCTGCGGTTGACGGAGCTGGGGCTGATCTAGGGCTTTATGGCCCGCGCCCGCCGGGCAGCCGCCCGTAATTCCTCGGCTATTTCCTCGGCTTCTTCGGGGTCGAAATCCAGTGGGATATCTATGGATTCGGTTTCGATAAACAACCGAACCATGCCCTGATCGGTCGGTCCGATTTGCAGGTTGGCGGCAATATCGCTTTGCTTGTTTATGCCCATGCTGTTTCCTTTCCGGTTTGCCTAGGGCCTAGCGCTCAAATCATCGATTTGCAAGCAAATTGGGCTTGCACCCGAGCGTGAAGGGTTGTAATTCAGCCCCCAGTGCCGGCGTAGCTCAGTTGGTTAGAGCGCTTGATTGTGGATCAAGAGGCCCCCTGTTCAAATCAGGGCGCTGGTACCATTTTTCCGGATATTACGGCTATTGTTGATTTGTGCCGGTATAGCCCCGCCCCGATGGCAGCCCGGCTTTCCGTTTTGTCAGCCAGGGCCGGTTTGTCTGTCAGATTCGGGGCTTTTCGGGGCAGGCCGGCCCAAAGAGTTCCGGCGGCGTGTTTCATACAGGCCATTGAGCGCTTGACCAGGCGCTACAAGCTGCTAGGAAGTCTATGGCCCAATGGTGTGGTGAATTGCCTCGCCTTATATTATTCTAGCTTTGGCGCATCTGCGCCACAAAGGAAAGAATCAGGCCATGGTTTCGCGCGTTATACCTGTTGCCCCCTTTGATCTGGTGATCTTCGGTGCCACTGGCGATCTGGCCCGGCGTAAGCTGCTGCCGGCCCTGTTTCACCGGATGCGCGACGGGCAGATGCCCAAAACGGCGCGCATCATCGGTGTGGCGCGGCGCAAGATGAGCCGCAAGGCGTTTCGGGTTTTTGTGCGCGAGGCACTGGCGGAATTCGAGCCGGATGCTGCCAAAACGCCTGAAATGCTGGAAAGCTTTCTGGCCGCGCTGGATTATCTGGTGGTGGATGTAACCGGTGATGACGGCTGGGCCGTGCTGGGCGGCAAGCTTCGCCCCGATGCGGTGCGGGCGTTTTATCTATCCGTCGGCCCGCGCCTGTTTGGAGAAATTGCCACGCGGCTGAACCAGCACGGCATTACCACGCCTGACAGCCGGATCGTGGTGGAAAAGCCGCTGGGGCATGATCAGGCATCCGCACAAGCGCTGAACGCGCAGCTCGGGGCTTGCTTCAAGGAGCATCAGATATACCGGATCGATCATTACCTCGGCAAGGAAACCGTGCAAAACCTGATGGCGATCCGCTTTGCCAATGCGCTGTTCGAGCCGCTCTGGAACAGCCATTATGTGGATCATGTGCAAATCACCGTGGCGGAAAGCCTCGGGGTGGAGGGGCGCGGCGAGTATTATGACAGGTCCGGCGCGCTGCGCGATATGGTGCAAAACCACATGATGCAGCTTTTATGCCTGACCACCATGGAACCCCCCGCCAAATTCAACGCCGATTTTGTGCGCGACGAAAAGCTGAAGGTCATTCGTGCGCTGGAGCCGCTAAAGCCCGAAGACAGTGTGCGCGGGCAATATCGGGCGGGGGGGGATCAGGCCTCCTATCTGGAGCATGCCGATAATGCCGATAGCCGCACCGAAAGCTTCGTGGCGCTCAAGGTCGAGGTGGATAACTGGCGCTGGGCGGGGGTGCCGTTTTATCTGCGCACCGGCAAGCGCCTGCGCGCGAGGCTATCGGAAATCGTGGTGGTGTTCAAAAAGCCGCCGCATTGGATCTTTCCCGAAATGGCAGCGCAGGCGCCGAATGTGCTGGTGATCCGGCTGCAGCCCGACGAGGGCATCACCCTGCATATGACCATCAAAGAGCCGGGGCCGGGGGGCATGCGCCTGACCGAAGTGCCGCTGGATATGAGCTTTGCCGAGGCGCTGGGAGAAGGG
>JALSHK010000152.1 GCA_026982275.1 Paracoccaceae bacterium
TATCTGCGCGATAATCCGGCAGGCCCGCATAAAGAGCTTTGGCAACACGGGCTGGGCTGCCGCGCCTGGCTGGAGGTGGAGCGCCATACAACCACCCATGCGCTGCTATCGGTAAAGGAGGCGGGGCAATGAGCCGGCTTTCCGATGGCGGGCTGATTGATCGCTCCCGCTCGCTCCCCTTTCGCTTTGACGGGAAATCCTATTGCGCGCACCCGGGCGATACCGTGGCCTCGGCCTTGCTGGCAAATGGCGTGCGCCTGATGGGGCGCAGCTTCAAGTATCACCGCCCGAGGGGCGTGCTTACCGCAGGCTCCGAAGAGCCAAACGCCCTGATCGAGGTCGGCACCGGCGCGCACCGCCTGCCCAATACCCGCGCCACTACGCAAGAGGTATTTGCCGGTTTGCAGGCGCAAAGCCAAAACCGCTGGCCGAGCCTCGGCTTTGATATCAAACAGGTGCTGGATCTGGCGCATCCGTTTCTGGGCGCAGGGTTTTATTACAAAACATTCATGTGGCCCAAGGGCGCGTGGCACCAGCTGTGGGAGCCGATTATCCGCCGCGCGGCGGGGCTGGGGCGGCTCTCGGGGCAGGCGGATCCGGCGGTCTATGACAAAGCGTGGAAGCATTGTGATCTGCTGGTGATCGGCGCGGGGCCAGCGGGGCTGATGGCGGCGCTTACAGCGGCGCGCAGCGGCGCGCGGGTGGTGCTGGCGGATGAGGATTTTGTGCTGGGCGGCCGCTTGCAGAGCGAGGCGCAGCAGGTTGGCGGCCAGCCCGCCCGCGCATGGGTGCGAAATACCGTGGGCGAGCTTTCCGCCCTGCCCAACGTAACCCTGATGAAGCGCACCACCATTACCGGCGCCTATGATGGCAGCACTTATGGCGCGCTGGAGCGGGTGGCGGATCACCTGCCCGATGCCAAGGGCGCGCCGCAGCAGATATTCTGGCGCATCGTCGCCAGGCACGCCATTCTGGCGGGCGGCGCGCATGAGCGCCCCATTGCCTTCCCGAATAATGACCGCCCGGGCATCATGCTGGCCAGCGCCGTGCGCAGCTATCTGCACCGCTATGCCGTGTTGCCCGCCCAGCGCTGGGTGGTGTTTGCCAATAATGCCGAGGGGGCGCGCACCGCCCATGATCTGGTGCGGGCAGGCGCCGAGGTGACGCTGGTGGAGCCGCATGCAGGGGCCAAGCCCGAAACCGCATTTCGCCATATTACCGGCGCGGAAGTGTACAACACCAAGGGCCATCTGGGGCTGAAAGCGGTGCAAATCCGGCGGCAAGATGGTACGGAAGAATGGCTAGAGGCCGACGGGCTGGCCATGGCAGGCGGCTGGAACCCGGGCGTGCATCTAAGCTGCCATATGGGCGCGCGCCCTGTATGGCGCGAGGATATTTCCGCCTTTGTGCCGCGCGAAAACGCGGTGCCGCACCTGCTGGTGGCGGGCGCGGCCAATGGTGAATTTTCCACCCACGGCGCGCTCAAAAGCGGGGCGGAGGCCGCGGCCACGAGGCTGGGCTGTGCGCCAGCCGATATACCCGAGGCCGAAGATGCCCCTTTTAAGATCACGCCCTTTTGGCGGGTGGAGGCCAAGGGCCGCGCATGGCTGGATTTCCAGAATGATGTGACGGTAAAAGACATCGAGCAGGCCCATGCGGAAAACATGCGTTCCGTGGAGCATATGAAGCGCTATACCACCCTTGGCATGGCCACGGACCAAGGCAAAACTGCCAATATCGGCGCGCTGGCGGTGATGGCTGCGCTTTCCGGCCAAGCCATTGCCGGGATCGGCACCACCATGTTTCGCCCACCCTATACGCCGGTGCAGATGGGGGCGCTGGGTGGCCGCCATGTGGGGGCGGATTTCAGGCCCGAGCGGCGGATGCCCGGCGATAATTTTGCCCGCAATCACCGCGCCAACTGGCTTGAAACCGGCCTGTGGCAGCGCCCGTCGCTGTTTAAGGCCGAGGGGGAGACCACATGGCGGCAAAGCTGTGATCGCGAGGTGGGTATGGTGCGCCGCGCGGTGGGCATTACCGAGGTTTCGACCCTTGGCAAGATCGAGCTGCAAGGGCCGGATGCCGCCACCTTCCTTGACCGCATATTCCTGACCCCGATGAAAAGCCTGAAAACCGGCCATATCCGCTATGGGCTGATGCTGCGCGAAGATGGCTTCGTGATGGATGATGGCACGGTGGCGCGGCTGGCAGACGACCATTTCATTATGCATCCCACTACGGGGGCCAGCGCCGAGGTGCTTTCGCATCTGGAATTTTGCGCACAGGTGCGCTGGCCCGAGCTGGATGTGCAAATCCTTGAGGTAACCGAGCAATGGGCGCAGGTGGCGGTGCATGGGCCAAAGGCGCGCGCGCTGCTGGCGGGGCCGGCTTTCATGCGCTTTGCGCAGATGGAAATCGAGGGGGTGCAGGCACGGGTATTCGGCGTGTCTTATTGCGGCGAGGCGGGGTTCGAGATTGCGGTGCCTGCGCGCTATGGCGCGGCGCTGCTGGGCTGGCTGCTGACCAGGGCCGAGGCGCTGGGCGGCGGGCTATACGGGCTGGAGGCGCTGAATGTGATGCGGGTGGAAAAGGGCTATCTGACCCATGCGGAAATAGACGGGCGGGTCAGCCACCATGATCTGGGCTTCCCCACGCCCGACAAGGCGTTTTTTGGCCACGAAATGGCGGCGCGCCCGGGGCTGCGCGGGCCGGAGCTGGTGGGGTTGAAAACCGTTGGCACCGTCAAGGCGCTGATTGGCGGCGCGCTTTTGCTGGAGGGCGAGCTGGATGCCGATCAGGTGCTTGGGCATATTACTTCGGCGGTGTTTTCGCCTACATTGGGGCATATGGTGGCGCTGGGCTTGCTGGAAAATGGCCGCGCGCGGCACGGGCAGCGGGTGCGCATGGTGGATGCGGTGAGCGGCGTGAGCGCGGTTTGCGAGATCGGCCCGCCGGTATTTGTGGATCCGAAGGGGGAAAAACTGCGTGCTTGAAGCGGCTGAAATATTCGAGGATTGCGAGCTGCCCTGCACCATTGGCAGCGCGCGGCTGGAGGCGGTGGCCGTGCAGCAGGTGCTGCTGGTTGCGCCGTTCAAGGGGCAAATGATGGCGGTGGCCGATGCGCTGCGCCCGCTGATCGGGGTGATATTACCCCCTGTGGGCCAGCTGGTGCAGGGCGACGGGCTGCGGGCATTCTGGTTTCGCCCCGGACAATGGCTGATCTGCGGCGAGGCGGGGCTGATGCGCCAGACCCGCGAAGCGCTGGCGGGCAAGGCGGCCGCTGTGGATGCCTCTGACCAATTCGGCATGCTGGAGCTGACAGGCGGTATGGCCCCGCTATCAAGGCTTTGCGCGCTGGATCTGGAAATCCTGCCCGTGGGCGCGGTGGCCCAGACCAGCCTTGCGGATATTGCAATAACGTTGATGGTCGGGGAAAACGGGGTTTTGCTGCTGGTGCCGCGCAGCTATGCGGCCAGCGCGGTGGCGCGCCTCAAGGTGGCGATGCGCAGCACCGCCGCCCTTGATTTGCTCTAGCCCTTTTTCAGCACCCGCCGCCCGAGCAGCTCGGCGATTTGCACCGCATTCAGCGCCGCGCCTTTGCGCAGGTTAT
>JALSHK010000153.1 GCA_026982275.1 Paracoccaceae bacterium
ATCTGTCGAGGGTGACGGGCGCACCCCCGAGGGCAGCTACTATATTGATCGTCGCAACCCCCGAAGCGCCTTCCATCTGAGCCTCGGTATATCCTACCCCGATCCAGAACAGATAAAGGCTGCCCGTGCCCAAGGCCGTGATCCGGGGGGCGACATATTCATCCATGGCGGCCAGGGCCTGCCCCGCCAGCGCGGAGACTGGACGGCGGGCTGCATTGCGGTAACCAACCGCGAGATCGAGGAGATTTGGCAATTGGTGCCCGACGGGGCGCTGGTGGTTATTCAGCCCTAGCCACCCGCACCGCCCCGTTTGCCGCACCTATATCCATAACCCACCAGATTTTTCCGCTTTCTTCCTGATACCAGCCAAGCCCCATATGGGTGGCCACCGGATTTTGCATGGCTTTGCGAGCCCGCGGATCGGAAATCCATGCCTGAAATATTCCGACATTATCCAAAAAGGTTTCCGCTACATCCTCGCTGGTAATCAGCCCGTCAAACCCGGCGCGCTCGGCACGGGTCTGCGGGGAGGAGCGGTCCGACCCGAAATTCCAGGCCCTTAGCTGCGAGGCCATATCCCGCGCATGGGTTTCGGCGGCCGCCGTCAGCTCGGCGGAAAGCGTCAGCGCCGGCGCACCGGCCGAGGCCCGCACCGCATTCACCAGATCCAGCTGGTTCAGGCGGATGGAATCGGCTTGCCGTTCGGTAATCCGCATCACCCCGCTTTCCCCGGTCGGCATACAGCCGGAAATGCCGACAGCCGCAATCAAAAACAAAACACTCAATCGAAACATAACCCAACTCCAATAAACTCTGCTTGCCGCTTCAATACGCCATTCCGCAACGGATTCAAACCCCATCCCGCAAGGCTGACACAGTTGTGAATTGCATTTAACCATAACAACCTTTAGTTTCCCTGTGTCTTGCTCAAGTGGGAATTTGTTATGTCTGAAAAATCCAAATCCTTTTCGCGGCGCCGCTTTACCAGCGGGCTTCTGGCCTTCGGGGCGGCCAGCCCGCTGCTGAGCCCGTCCATTCTGCGGGCGCAGGCCACGCTGGCAAGCGCGGAATCCGGCCCGCAATTTGTCACCTCGGGGTTTTCGACCAAGCGCTGGCAGGATTATTTTGACAACCGCCGTAACGGGGTGATTATATCGGATACCGTTGAGCGGGTGCTGCATTATTGGTCTGAAGATGGCAACACCTATAAAATTTATCCAACCTCGGTTCCCCTCACCGAAGAGCTGACCCGCCGGGGCCGCACCCGGATCGTGCGCAAGGTAAACGGTCCGGAATGGCGGCCCACCCCGAATATGCTGCGGCGGGACCCTGATTTACCCCGCTATGTTGGCCCCGGACCGCAAAATCCGCTAGGCACCCGCGCGCTTTATCTGAGCTGGCAATATTACCGGATCCACGGCACCAACGATACCCGCAAGATCGGGCGGCAAGCCTCCAATGGCTGTATCGGGCTTTATAACGAAGATATCGAAGAGCTGTTTGAATTGGCAAAAGTCGGCACTCAAGTCATCCTGATTTAGCCTGGCTGCAAGTAGTAAATAATATTTTACTTGCAATATTCATTCGTTAACTCAATATTAACAGAGTACGCCAGTGCTGATATGTGTTGGTTAGTAACGATGTCATTCAAAGGAAAAAATCATGAAAAAAATCATCGCTGTTTCCGCCGCCCTTCTTTCCGCAACCTCCGCCTTTGCTGGCACGGTTGCCTATGTCGCGCCAGAGGTGGTCGCGATTGAAGAGCCGGCCCGCATGGGCGGATCCGGAGGCTGGATCATTCCGCTCGTCATCATCGCGGTGCTGGCACTGGCGCTTTCAGAAAGAAGCGCAACAAATGCCACGATCACGACCCGTTGATATCGGGGATTTCCAAAAGCGCTGCTTTCTGGTTCTAATAGCGCAGGAGGACCTGCATATGCGGGTCGCTATTGGCTTTCAGAAACACGACGATTGAACCTATAAAACCCTGTTTTCCGCGCTCACGCGGGCTGCCATGCGTCGATGTTCGACGCGTGACAGCGGGGTCGTCCATATGCTGAAGCGCGGCTTGCAATGGCGGGCTGCGCCTGACGGATAAGAAAATTACACCCTGCATCCCCCCGGGAAAAACCGGAAACTCCGGATTTATTATAACAAAGCCCTGTATTCCGGCTGATTCTAATCAATGGTAAACGGTTCGAGAATATCGATTTCGATCATGCCCTGATCCGGCCCCAACCATTGCGCCGAGCGCAGAATCTGGCCATCTTCCTGCACAAAATGAATGCTGCCAAAGCTCTGCCCGTCACCACTGCACTGGCCTTGCATGATAGTGGTCTCAAAAACCTTGTCGAGCAAGGGCAGCTCGAAAGGCGGACCTTTGGTAAAACGGCACCGCACCGAAATCAACTTGCCGCCCGGGGTGTCGCCGGTGAAGCGGTAATCGCGGGTCACACGCTCTGGCCAGTCCTCTGGCGGGGTTGGCACCGCCACCGGATCATTGGCATCGCTTCGAACCGATAGCATATCATAGCCGATCGCACGGCTGGCGGTGATCAGACTGCCCTTCAGGGTCATGGTTTGCTGAAGCTGCGAGGCATAGGTGACATAATTATCATTCACCGAGCGCGCATAGAGCATAACCCCCTTGGTATCGCCGCCAACGCGCGCGCGGATGATCGCGATGCCTGTGGCCTTTATCTTTTCAAAAGTGACCACAATCGGAGGCCTTGCCGCAGCTTCGGCCTCGGCCTCCAGCGCGGCCTGACGCGCGCCGGGCTTCACCTTGCTCCAAAGCGCGGATACTACAGGGTTTGTGCCGCCCGCCGATGTGCAAGCGGAAAGCCCCATGAGCAGGGCCAAAGCCCCTGATGCGGTTTTCATTGCCAATAGGACCCCCAGGTCTCATAGAGGTCGGTGGTATCATTGCCCCGAATGCCCGGATAAAGCCGGTTGGCGATATCGAGCCGCGCACCGCCATCATTACCATATCCGGCAAAGCTGACCGTGGTGGCCGAGCGGCTTTCAAACGGCAGGGTCCAGTCAAAAGGAATACGCAGGCTGATGCCCTTGTCAAAATTCCCGTCGCCAAAATCGGCAAAGCTGACATCGGTCAGGGTCATATAGGCCGAAACCTCCCAACCATTGGTGAAACGGCGAGAAAGGCTGAAAGTCGCGCCCCAGTCCCCCGCCAGATAGCGGCCCACATCTACCTGCGCCTCCAGATCATTCCAGCCGGTATTCCAATAGAGCGAGGCAAACCCGGTTACGGTTTCATAGGCTTGAAAGCCCAGTAAATTGTTGAAATCGCGCTGCTTCACATAAGCAAGCTCAACCCCCACCCCCCAATTCTGGGTGGACGGTTTCCAGAGCAGCTCCGCATTGACCCCGCCAAACATCCGCTCCAGATATCCCGCCGAAACCCGGCCATAAAGGCTGGGCGAAAGCTTGGTCTGATAATCGGCGGTAAAGCGTTCAACCACTGGCCCTCTGTTGTTATAAAGCGCGGCATCCGAGCGCACATGCGGGATCGGGCTAACCGAAGGCACCGCGCTATTGCCGATGCTTCCCAGAATTTTCTGCGTTACAGAAAGGTTCAGGGCAAAAGCC
>JALSHK010000154.1 GCA_026982275.1 Paracoccaceae bacterium
TCATCGGATTTATGCTCGGCAATCGCGCGGGAATAATATAACCGCCACGCTGCGGGCATATCCGGATCGGGCAGCAGATCAATTGCCGAGCTAAACGCGGCAATTGCCGCTTCCGGCTCGTCATTCTGAAGATAGACATCGCCAAGGGATTGCCAGAGCGAGATTGAATCCGCTTCGATCACCAGTGCATCCCGCAAGGTCGAAACCGCCTCGTCCAGACGCTCGCTTCGCCGCAGGGCAAGCACCTGACCCAGCTTGGCATTCAGCGCCAGAGGATCGCTTTCCGGGACCTCTTTGTAGGCATCGAGCGCCAGATCGAATTGCTGTTGTTCCGTTAGAATATCACCGGTCAGCAGCAAAGCTTCGGCATTATCGGGCTGCAAAAATGCCGCCAAACGCCCGTATAGCAATGCCAAACGGGCGCTGCCATCGGTGTTTAGCGCATCCCCGAGCACCAGAAATGCCTCTGCCAACCCGTCTTGCGGCATTTCGATTCGATCAAACGCGATCGCCTCGCCCTCCACCAGCTTGCGCCGCAATTCATCCGATTCCCGATCGGTAAAGCGCGAGCCGGGACCACGCGCCATCAGGGATAGCGCTGAATCTTCCTGCCCCAGCGCCGCCAGAATCTGCGCATGCGCCAGCAAAGACCCGCGATTGACATAGGCCCCGCCCTGCCGGAAAAGCGTGTCCGCCTCGGCAAACCGGCCCAGATAGGCCAGCGCCATCGCCTCGTTATAGCGGCCAAAAGAGGCGATGGTGTCATTTTCGGAGCCTTCGGTAAAAGCCGCCATTCCGGCCTCGGCCTGCCCGCTGCCGATCAAGGCCCAGCCCATAGCCATTTGCGAAATCAGCGGGTGGATTTCAAATTCGGGATCCCGCAGCAGTGCCAGCGCCGCATTATAATCCTGCCGCCCCATTGCACTGGCAATCAGCACGCTTTGGGCATATTCGTCCCTAAAGCCCGCCGCTGTCATTTTAGTCGCAATCGCCGATCCGGCAGGCACATCACCAGCAGCCACATAAGCAAACATCGCGCTTTGCATGATGAAACCGTTTTCCGGCTGGCCGATCATGGCGCGGGTGTAATAAAAAGCCGCCTCCGGATAATCATTGGCGATATTGGCCGATTTTGCCGCCAGAAACGCCCCGGCAAAGCCTTGCGCCTGCGCCATGGGGGCCAGCGGCACCAGCAGCGCCGCCATCAAAGACAGGTGTTTTATCATTCTTGGCATATATCGCGCTCCGCTATCGGTTTTCCCCAAGATAGGGGGCAGCCTCTCCGAGTGCAATCTCCCCAACGCGGTTGTGAAGATAAAATTCGCTTACATATTGGGATAATTCGGCCCCTCGCCTCCCTGGGGGCACGCCCAAGTGATATTGCCGCCCGGGTCCTTGATATCGCAGGTTTTGCAATGCACGCAGTTTTGCGCATTGATCTGGAAGCGCGGATTGGAGCCATCGTCATCGCGGATAATTTCATAAACCCCGGCAGGGCAATAAAGCTGCGCCGGCTCGCCATATTCGGGCAGATTCACCCTGATCGGCAGGTCAGGATCCGCCAGCTTCAGATGCACGGGTTCATCCTCGGCGTGGTTGGTGGCGGAAAAGCTGACATTGGTGAGCCGGTCAAAGCTCAGCACCCCGTCGGGCTTGGGATAGTTGATCACCGGATAATCCGCCGCCTTGCCGGTGGAGGCGGCATCGGATTTGCCGTGCTTGAGCGTGCCCAGCGGGTTGAATTTGAAGATATTCGCCACCCACATATCAAACCCGCCCAGCGTCAGCCCGCCCAGCGGGCCAAAACGGGCATTGAGCGGTGCAACATTGCGCACCGGCTTCAGATCCCTGCCCACAGGGCCTTCGCGCAGCGCGGTGTTATAGCGCTCCAGCTCGTCTCCCGCGCGGCCAGCCTTGATCGCCTCATACGCGGCCTCGGCGGCGGCGATGCCCGAATGCATGGCATTATGATTGCCCTTGATGCGCGGCAAATTAACCAGCCCCGCCGAGCAGCCCAGCAGCGCCCCGCCCGGAAAACACGCCTTGGGAATGGATTGAAAGCCGCCCTTGGTTACCACCCGCGCACCATATGCCACCCGCTTGCCGCCCTTCAGCACCTCGGAAATCATCGGATGATGCTTCCAGCGCTGGAATTCGTTATAGGGGGATAGATGCGGGTTTTTATAATTCAAATCAACAATATATCCAACAAACACTTGATTGTTTTCGGCATGATACATGAAGGCCCCGCCCCCCGCCTTCCAGCCCAGCGGCCAGCCCATGGAATGCAGCACCTCGCCCTCGTTATGCTTTTCGGGGTCGATATCCCATATCTCCTTGATGCCAAGGCCGAATTTGGGCACATCCGCGCCCGCGTCCAGCCCGAATTTGGCAATGATCTGCTTGGAAAGCGAGCCGCGCGCGCCCTCGGAGAGCAACACATATTTGCCGCGCAAAACCATGCCCGGCTCATAATTCGGCCCCTGCGTGCCATCGGGATCCAGCCCGAATTCGCCCGCAACCACCCCCGCAAGGCGATCCCCCTCATATACCAGCTCGGAGCAAGCCATGCCGGGGAAAATCTCCACCCCCAGCGCCTCGGCCTGCTCGGCCATCCAGCGGGTTACATTGCCCATGGAGACGATATATTTGCCGTGATTGCTCATCAAAGGTGGCATAAAGAAATTCGGCACGCGAATGCCGCCGCCCTGCCCGAGGATCAAAAACCTGTCTTTTTTGACCTTGGTTTTGATCGGCGCGCCGCGCGCGGCCCAATCGGGGATCAGCGCATCAAGGCCCGAGCTATCCAGCACCGCGCCCGAAAGGATATGCGCGCCCACCTCCGAGCCTTTTTCCAGCACCACCACATCCAGATCCGCATCGAGCTGCTTGAGCCGGATGGCCGCCGAAAGCCCCGCAGGGCCAGCGCCCACGATCACCACATCATAATCCATCGCTTCGCGTTCAATTTCGGCCATGCTATCCCCCGTATATTGCGTTGCAATATTTATTGCAGGCCCGCAGCCTTGCGTCAATCATGCCACTGCGTAAGCCCGATAAAAACTGCAAAACCCCGCTACATATCCATATCTTCGGGTTTTTTGCCGCCCATCTCCATCTGCATATGCATCACCCCGTCCGCATCGGTATGGGAGATCATAAACAGGCGTTGCGCCAGCAATATCGCTAAAAACCCGACGGCAGCCACCACCAGCACCAGCGGGTCGCTCTGGTATTTCATCACCAGAAACGCCCCGAGGACAACCAGATCAAGCCCGATGGCGATCAGCGGCACTGCCGGATGCGCGCCCGTATCCTTCAGCAGGTGCCGATACAGGCCCCAATGGATGGTGATATCCATCAGCAGATAAAAAATCGCCCCGATAGACGCGATCCGCGTGAGGTCAAAAAGGATCGTCAGCAGCATGGCCAACGCTACGGTGAATACCAGCCCCGGATTGCTGACACCGCGATAAAGCTGCGGGATCTGTTTCATGCTGGCCAGCATGCCCAGCATTCTGGAGGCGGAAAATACGCTGGCGATCAGCCCCGAAACCGTGGCGACAATCGCCAGCAGCACCGTCATTGCCATGCCCCAATCTCCAA
>JALSHK010000155.1 GCA_026982275.1 Paracoccaceae bacterium
AGAGACCCCCTGCCCCAGCATATAGCCCAGCCCGCCGGTCATGATACCAACACATCCGGCAAACGCCCCGTTTTCCTCGATCACCAGCACCTGCCCCGCCTTCGCCTCCGGCGTGTTCATGCGCATGCGCGTGAATTCAGGCTCTGCCGGATGGGGCCAGATCACCAGCATTTTGACGATCTCGTAATCCGAGACAATCGCGTGAAACGCCGCAAAATCATCGGGCCGGAAGGGGCGTAGCCGCCGACTATCCATCCCTCAACTCCAATTCATATTCCCATACTTTCACCATCCCCCCGCGCGGAATCGAATGGCTTTCGGCCTCGCCACTATAGGAAAACCCGTTTTTCATCAGCACCTTGGCCGAGCCTTCATTGCCTTGATGCACATCGGCAAACAAGCGCTTGAAACCCTGCTCACGGGCGTAATCCACCACAGCTTTCAGCGCCTCGCTCATCAGCCCGCCGCCCCAAAGCTGCGGGGCCAGCCAGTATCCTATATTGCCAGTGTTGCCCTCCCTCGGGCTTATCGATGCCACGCCAATCAACACCCCGCCCTTATCTATCGCCCAGACCACCTCTGTGGTTTCCGGAGCGCGCACATAGGAGATAAAGCTCTCTGCCGCGCCGTCCGGATAGGGGTGGGGCACCACGGCAAGGTTCATGGCCACGCGCGGATCGCCTACGAAAAGCGAAATATTTGCGGCGTCGCTATCCAGCAAAGGCCGCAGGGTTAAGCGTTCGGTTTTGATTTCAGGACCATTCATGGCGCACCCTCCTGTATTATCCCAACACCCTCCCCCCGCCAAATGCGGAGGGAGGTTTAGCTTATGTCGCGGCGGCTTCCCGCGCGGCATGTTTCGCCCGCGCTTTCACCTTCCACGGCGCGTTATACTCCCAGTCGCCCGCCATGATGCAGCCATAGGGCATGATTTCATCGACCACCTCGGCCAGCTCGAAATCAACCATTTGCTGCCGCACGGTGGCGGCGGGTTTATAGGCGCTTGGCAGCTCGGAAATGTCGATCTTGCCACAAAAGAACCGCGCATCGATATGCGCTGTTTCTTCAGCAAAGATCGCCGCATCTGTCTGCCCCGCCTTGGCCCGCTTATGGGCCGAGCGCGAGAAGTTCCGGCCCGCCCCGTGCGGCGCAAAGCCAAGGTTGCGCGCGGTCACCCCGCCACGGATCAGCAAAATCGGCTCACCCATGTTAAGCGGCACGATCTGGGTGCCGTTGCTGTCTGGCAGCATATCGGTATCCACAGGGGTTGCCCCCTTGGCGTGGTAAAACAGCGCGCCTTTCCTGAACACAAAGTTATGCTCGTTCCAGAATCGCTCCTTCATTTGCCCTTTGGCCGCTTCAAGCCCGGCCTGATGGATGGCGTTATGGTTGGCCTTGGTCCACTTGCGAATAAGCTGCAAGGCCTCCCAATAGGCCTGCCCCTCAGCCGTATCAAACGGAATCCATGCATTGGCCTTGAGCGTATCCGGCGACAGCTTCTTGCGAAACTTCTCCGCCACCTTCATGCCCAGCTTATAAAGCCCCGCCCCCGGCCCGCGAGAGCCGTGATGGGTGACCAGACAGGTGTTGCCGCTGGCTTTGGACACCCCGACATAGGCAAAATGGTTGCCATCCCCCTGCGTGCCCAAATGCTCCTGCGCCGCCCGCAAGATCTTTTTGTCCTTCAGGAAATCGTTTTCCCGAAAGGCATCAAGCAAGCCCAGCGACATGGTGAAACGCTGGCCGTTGGGCCGGCCACCGGGACCGAAATGGGTGACGGAATGCACCGCATCCAGCACGGCTTTCGGGTCGGAATCCTCAAACTCCGTCACCATCACCGAGCAGCAGATATCAGCCGAGTGCATGCCGGGGTGGAGGGCATTTTCGGTTGCTACAACCCCGCCCACCGGAATGGTGCCCACCGGCCCCGCAGGGCAGGCGTCAGGCATCACCGCACCGGCCCGCACCGTTGGCGTGCGCATCACCGCATCCATGGTTTCGCGCACTTTGGCTGCGTTTTCCGCTTCCGCTTCATTACCGGCCAACAGGTTGAATGCATAGTCCACGCCGCCTTGCAGTGGCAGCTTCGGGGCCGGCTTATTGGCCGCAAGCCATGCCTCCAGCTCGCCCTCAGCCCATTCACGGCTATTCACATAGCCCAGTGCCGCGCCAAGGTCAGCGCCCTCAAACCCGAATTTCAACAAATCTTTTCCGGTAATGATCATTTTTCTTCTCCATATCGTCTCAAGCACCACCCCATATGGTGCTTGCATACCGGCCCCGATAAGGAAAAAGGGACCGGCTATTCGCCGATCCCCCTATGCTATCTAGCAATTCAAGATGCGGCTATTCGGCTGCCTCCGCCAGTGGAAGAACCGAAATAAATGTGCGACCTTTCAGGCCTTTGTGAAATTTCACATTGCCTTCAGCGGTTGCAAAAATGGTGTGGTCTTTGCCCATGCCCACATTGTCGCCGGGCCAGAATTTGGTCCCGCGCTGGCGCACGATGATATTGCCACCGATGACAAGCTCGCCACCGTATTTTTTTACACCAAGGCGGCGACCGGCTGAATCGCGGCCGTTACGGGATGAACCACCTGCTTTTTTATGTGCCATCTGTCGCTCTCCTTATTTCGCAGCTTCGGCAAATTCGCCGGCTTGCTTGATCCAGTCATCGCGCTCGATGCGCCCTTTGAACGACAGACGGTCGTCCATATATTCGATCTCGGCCGGGCCCCATTCGGCAATCTGCCAGAAGTGGAAAACACCGATTTCATTCAGCACGCCTTCGAGCTTTGGGCCAACACCGGAGATCTTCTTGAGATCATCCGCTTCGCCATTCGGGCCTTTCAAAAGGTTGGCCGGCGCATTGCCCACTTTGCCTTCTTCAGCCGCTGCCGCTTTTGGCGCAGCTTTCTTGGCGGAGGTCTTGGCTGGCTTGGCCGCTGCCGCAACTGCCGCACCGGAAACCGTGCCCAAAGCGGCTTTCACACCGGATTTACCGGCACCCGCTTCGAGAATACCGGTGATTTTAACCAAGGTCAGCGGCTGGCGGTGGCCACGCTTGCGTTGGCTGGAGTGCTTGCGACGGCGCTTCTTGAAAGAAATCGTTTTGGCCGCGCGGGTTTGCTCCAGCACTTCGGCTTGCACAGCGGCATCCTCGATCATTGGCGCGCCAACGGTGATTTTATCCCCGCCCAGCATCAACACTTCGTTGAATTGCACGGTTTCGCCCGCTTCGGCGATCAGTTTTTCAACGGTAAATACATCACCCTCGGCAACTTTATACTGCTTGCCCCCAGTTTTCATCACGGCGAACATGCGCACGTTCCTTTTCAATTCCCGCGTCCTGTGGCCCCCTTGCGGGTGTTTTGCGGATCCTCCGCGCCGTCAAACTGCGTGCCCTACGGGCAATAAAACAACAAGACACGCAGAATCTCTCCTGCGTGACAAGTGCGCGTTATCCACCATGCTGCGCCCCATGTCAAACCCTTAATCCATAGGCTCAGCTTGCGTAATCGCTGCCTTCCCCGTCCAGTATCCGCTTCAGCTCGCTAAAATGCCGGTCTGCCTTTTGCGGATAGCCCGCCA
>JALSHK010000156.1 GCA_026982275.1 Paracoccaceae bacterium
CCTGCGGGATAAACAAGAAATTGTCTCTACCGAAACTCCTGAACCTATTTTAGAAGAAGATAGCGAAGTAGAATCCAGCCGTGCATACGAGGCTGGCCCGCTCTATTCCGAACCGGATAGCTATGAAGACCACACCGATGAGGAGAGCAAAGATGAAGAGGAAGATTCCAGCCAATCCGGGAGCGATGACTAGCTGCAGCGGCCTCGATGAAAAATCGTTATCCATGCGGCTCAATTGTGTTTAGAATTTATATTACCTATAACCCTGCAATACTATGCCTTCGGGCGCAATTAAGGAATTTTGAATGAGCAAGCCAAAGAAACTATTTTTGATTCGGGCAGCGCTTGTCCTGCAAGTCTTCAGCCTAATTCTTTTTGCCGGTGAAATATATATCGATTCCTTTGGTCAGGGGCTGATTTATATCTCGTGGGAGGTGCATGAAGCGATCGAGATCACCGCCGTTGCCGGGCTTTTGATCGGATTTGTTCTGGGCCTGATGCTGGTGCGAAATCTTCTGGCGCGTAATACAAAGGTCGAGGGGCAGTTGCGGGTTGCGTCTGGCGAATTCCATGCGCTGCTCAAAGAGCATTTTTCCCAATGGGGGCTTTCACCATCCGAGACCGATGTCGCCTATTTCGCCATCAAGGGCCTGTCCAATCTGGAAATCGCCGAGCTTCGCGGCACCTCGGACGGCACGGTAAAAGCCCAGCTGAATGCGGTATACAAAAAAGCCGCGCTCGAAAGCCGAACGCAGCTTTTAGGATATTTTATCGAAGAATTGATGGCCAAAGAAACCGAAACCTAGGTGACGGTAAACTGCCCCATCATGCCGAAATCTTCATGCTCCAGAATATGGCAATGATACATATAGGGCGCGTTGGCATCGGCCATCCGGTCGAATTTCACCAGAATTTCGGCTTTGCCATTTACCAATACCACGTCTTTTAGCCCGATATTGGCAGAATTTGTCGGCACACCCTGATGCGACAGCACCTTGAACGAGGTGCCATGCACGTGGAACGGATGCTGCATTTCATCGGCAGACACTTCCCATATTTCGGTATCCCCGATATTGACCTGCTCGTTGATCACGTCCATTTTCATTTCGACCCCGTTGATCTTCATGCTGCCGCTCATCATGCTGCCCCGCATCTGCAGCTGGAAAGAGCGCCGACGCACAGGCTCGCCAAATTCAACTTCGGCCGCACCGGCCAGCGTATCGGCCAATGTGGTAACCTTGGGGGTCAGGCCTGAATTCACGGTAAAACGCATAACTTCAAAGCTGCCATTGGCATCGGATGCAGGGCTGCTTCCGCCCATCATGCCGCCCATCATGCCGCCACCGCCGCCGCCCATGCCGCCCATGGCGTTATTGTCCGGGCCGGACATCAGGCGCACATCTTTGCCATCGCTGAAATCAACAATGATCTCGGCGCGTTCGGCCGGAGACAGGGTCAGAACATTCATATCCACCGGCGCGGGCAGCAAGCCGCCATCACTACCGACCTGATAAAAGCGCCGCCCGTCCTCGAAGCCGAAATGATAGATCCGCGCATTGGAGCCGTTCAATATCCGAAGGCGCACCATCCCGGCCGGCACGCTTGCCTCCGGCTGGATTGCGCCATTCACCAGAATTTCGTCCCCCCGGTATCCCATCATCAGGGATGGGCCACGCGGGGTGTAAACCAGCTCGCCATTACTGCCGAATTTCCGGTCTTGCACCACGATCGGCAGATCATCCTCGCCATAGGTTTCGGGCAGGCCGCTATCGGGGGCGTCGGGGTCGTCGATCCAGAGCATGCCGGCAAGCCCGTACCACACATGCGCGCCGGTGCGCTCCATAATATGGGAATGATACCAAAGGGTCGCGGCGGGCTGTTCGATATCCAATGCGGCTTCGCGCGGGGTATTTGGCAAAACCGGCGTATGCGGGCCGCCATCCAGATAGCCTTCGATATGCAGCCCGTGCCAATGCACCGAGATCGGCTCGTCTATGGTGTTGTCCAGCCGCACATTGGCGGTTTCGCCACGATTCATGCGGATAAGCGGGCCAAGATAGGATTGGGAATAGCCTGCGGTCTGGGTTGATTGCCCCTGAAGAAATTCGTGACGGCCAAGCTGGGCGGTAAGCTCCCCCATGCTACCATTGCCAAGATCCATCACTTCGGGGATCGGCAGGGGTGCCCCGGCTTCCGCCGCCCATGAGCGCCCGATGATCGCTGGCAAGAATACGCTTGCGCCAGTTGCTTTCATAAAGTTTCTTCGGTTAAAATGCATGGGAGATTTCCTTTACTTGATCAAATTATGTAGCCAGTATTGGGCATTGGCACCAATATAGCCACTTAATTTTCAATTTCACTATCCGGATACGTAAAATTTATGAGAGCTAGAATATTTGCACTGTGTTTTTCCAGCGTTTTTGCAT
This sequence comes from Paracoccaceae bacterium, assembly GCA_026982275.1. Lineage (GTDB taxonomy): Bacteria > Pseudomonadota > Alphaproteobacteria > Rhodobacterales > Rhodobacteraceae > UBA3077. Next base: position 2,427 of record JALSHK010000156.1, read on the forward strand.
TTTTTCTCAACCTTCCAGCAACTGCGCAAGGCACATTTGCAAGCTGGCAGCAAGATTTTCGCCGGATCGCGATTGCTGAAGGCATTGATCCGCGTCTGTTTGACACAGCGTTCGAGGGGGTGGAGCTGAACGAGGCGGTGATTGGTTTTGACCGTTTCCAGCCCGAATTCAGCAAGCCGATCTGGGAGTATCTGGATCGCGCCGTATCCCAGACCCGCATTCGCGAAGGCCGGCAGAACCGCCGCGAGTTTCGCCGGTTGCTGCGGCGGATCGAGGCGCGATACAAGGTAGATGCCGAAGTGCTGGTGGCGATCTGGGGTCTGGAGAGCAATTTTGGCCAGAATCGCGGTGATATTTACACCATCGAAGCGCTGGCCACGCTGGCATATGATGGCCGTCGTGCGCGCTATGGAAGCCGGCAGCTATTGGCGGCGCTGCAAATCCTGCAAGAGGGGCATGTAAGCCGGGCTGAAATGGTCGGCTCCTGGGCCGGCGCTATGGGCCATACCCAGTTTATCCCCACCAGCTTTCTGGCCCTCGCCGCAGATTATGATGGTGATGGCAAGCGCGATATCTGGAGCGATGATCCGGCGGATGCCTTGGCCTCTGCCGCAAATTACCTGCATGAGAATGGCTGGAAACAGGGCCGGACATGGGGGGTAGAGGTGGTGCTGCCCGAAGGGTTTGACTATGCGCAGGCCGATATAAACAACCGTCAATCCGCGGGGTTTTGGCGCGCAAGCGGGGTGCGGGCCGCGAATGGCTCCCGCTTGCCCGATTATAGCAATGCGGCGCTGCTTTTGCCCGCCGGTGCGGGAAATCCGGTGTTTCTGGTCTATAACAATTTCCGGGTGATCCAGCGCTATAATAATTCGGTGAGCTATGCGATGTCGGTTGGCCATCTGGCGGACCGCATTGCGGGAGGGGGTGGCTTTGTGCAGCCCTGGGCGCGCGAAAATGCCGGGCTGAGCCGCGAAGAAATCGTGGAATTGCAGACCCGGCTTACCGCTGCCGGATTTTCGACCGGTGGCACAGACGGCATAGCAGGGGCCAAAACCCGCAGTGCGATCATTGCCTATCAGCGCCACCTCGGGATTCAGGCCGATGGGTTTGCCACCGCCGCCTTGCTGGAAAGATTGCGTTAATAGGCCAGCCGGGTCA
>JALSHK010000157.1 GCA_026982275.1 Paracoccaceae bacterium
TCAAAGAAATAGATCGAGTGGAAGATCGAATGGTCGGTCACCCCCAGCACATCGATGCCGTTTGCCTCCAGATGCGCCTTGAATTCCAGCAGCTTGGCGCGATCCGCCACCTTGAAGGCCAAATGCTGCACCCATGCCGGGGTATTGGGATCCTTGCCCATTTCGGGCTGGGTCGGCAGCTCGAAAAACGCCAGCACATTGCCCATGCCCGCATCAAGAAACACATGCATATAAGGGTCCGGCGCGCCGGTGCTGGGCACGCGGTCTTCGGCGATGGCGAGGATGAAATCCATGTTCAGCATCTTGCCATACCATTCAACGGTCTCTTTGGCATCTTTGCAGCGATAGGCCACGTGGTGGATCTGGTCGATTTTCATAGGCTTTCCTTTCAGGTTCGGGCGGCGGCTTCCAAGGCGGCGTCCAGCACGTCCTTGTTGCCGATATGATTGGCGAGAATCAGGATAAGACGGGCATTCAGCGCCTCGGATTGCGCGGCTGTCAGGCCGTCATGGGCTGCAATCAGGCTGGCATAAAAGCCGTCCGTGTCATCCAGATTCGGTTTTAGATTCAGCATTTATCAGGCCTTTCCAATAGCTTGCTTCAGGGCGGCCCGCAGAGCGGCTTCATCATAGGCCAGCCAGCGCGCGCAGATATGCTGATCCGGGCGCAGCAAATATACCGCCGTGCCCGCATCCCCCAGATAGCGCGCTTTCATATCCTTTGTGGCGGGCAGGCTCAGCCCCTCAATGGCTATGCCCTCCAGCTTTAGCGCGGCAGGCACCTCGATATTGATGCCCAGCAATTGAAAGCGATTGCCCAGCCGCTCCAGCAGCCATCCCTCCCCTGTATCTGCGTCTTTCATCGGCGCGCCGGGGCGGGTATCGGCGGGGAGCTGCGCCATATCCGGCCCGTTCAACGCCGAGCCATCATAGGTGCAAGGCACGCTGAGGCGGCCAGAATTCACCATAGGGCGGGCAAATTCATGCTGGCGCGCCAAGGCCAGCACCGCATCGCGAAAGGCGCGGCTTGCCTTGCTTTTGGGGGTGATAAAATCGGTCGAGCGGGTGGAATTCAGGATGTTTTCCTCCGCCCCGTGCACCCGCTCGTCGGAATAGCTGTCCAGCAGCGCCTCGGGGGCCTTGCCCTCGATCACCAGCTTCAGCTTCCATGCCAGATTATCGGTATCTTGCAAGCCGCTATTGGCCCCGCGCGCGCCAAAAGGGCTGACCTGATGCGCCGCATCGCCGGCAAACAGCGCCCGCCCATAGCGGAATCGCTCCATCCGGCGGCACTGAAAAGTATAAATCGAGGCCCATTCCAGCTCGAATTCGGCATCCTCCCCCAGCATGGCGCGCAGGCGGCGGTGGATATTTTCCGGCTTCAGCTCCTCATCGCGGTCGATATCCTGCCCGATCTGGAAATCAATGCGCCAGATATTATCGGGCTGCTTGTGCAGCAGCGCCGATTGCCCGCGATTAAACGGCGGATCAAACCAGAACCAGCGCTCGGCCGGAAAATCCGCCTGCATAATCACATCGGCAATCAGGAAATTATCCTCGAATACCCGCCCCTTGAAATCATGGCCCAGCATCCGGCGGGTGGGGGAATTGGCGCCATCACAGGCGATCAGCCATTCCGCCTCCAACAGGTAGCTGCCTTCCGGGGTGTCGACCTCGAGGCGCACATGATCGCCATTATCCGCCAGCGCCGTCACCTTGTTTTTGCCCCGCAGCTCGATGGGCGCGCCCGAAGCCTCCAGCGCGCGCAGCCGCTCGATCAGCTTTTCCTCAAAAGTGTATTGCTGAAGGTTGATGAAGGCGGGGTTTTTATGGCCGGAATCCGGCTGAAGGTTAAAGCTGTAGGTCTCGTCCTGATCGAAAAACACCCGCCCCGTATCCCAAAGCACCCCCTTCTCGACCATTGGCTCTCCACAGCCCAAACGATCAAGGATTTCCAGCGGGCGCTTGGCAAAGCAAATGGCGCGGGAGCCAAAAGACACGCGGTCATTATCATCCAGCACCAATACCGGCATCCCCTGCTGCGCCAGATCAATCGCGAGCGCCAGCCCCACAGGGCCAGCGCCGATCACAATCACCTTATGGCGCGCGGTCGGGCTGGCGTCTTGGTCTTCCGAGCGCTTATAGGGGTAAAGCGGGGTTTCGAAGATTTTGCTCATGTCGCTCTCTCCAAAATGGAATTAGGCGTTATCAATGACCAATAGCCCTTCACCATCTCAACTTGGGCTGCTGGATATTCGCCAATGGGGTCTCTCATCTCGCGCAATATCGTAAGACCCCGTTTTTGGGCTGATTTTTCAATTTTTGTATTAAGCCAACGGATACCCGTTACATTCCCATGGCCCCACCCCTCGGGAAGCCAATCGCCCGCAGCTTTAACGCTTGGCAGAACCTTGCCCTCGGGCAAAAACCCATAGAGATGAAATGCAGCCAAGCGCAGGGCCGCTTTCATTTGAGGAACCGCATCCGTAAACGCCTTCAAAGGCGTGGGTAATAGAACCATATTTGCAATACAAGAATAGTATCGAGGGTCGTTGACCTCGGAATCACCCTTACTGAAGCTTGTGTCATCATTGCCCCAAATATGACAGCACGTCCAATTTGGTCGCGATTTCTTTGCTACGCCCAACGCTTGCGATTGCGCGGAATTTGCTTTGATGTTGCCCTCAAATTTGGGCTTGCCTCGGTTGGTTTGCGGACTTGCCCAGCCCGCCTTATAAAGTGGTTGTTTTCGAGCAATCTCAGGGTACCAGACAGGTAACAATTGAAAAGTCTTGGGATCTACCCAGCGCGCCGTATTACCCACAATCCGGGCAACCTCTTTAGCATCAATCACCCGATAAAACGCCTGTAAACCATCTCCTATATCCACTTCTCCCCTCATCCCTGCAATGCCTCCCACATATCAATGTCGCGCTGGGCGGTCCAGATGCGGGGATGCTCTATGCCGCGCGCTTCGTCATAGGCGCGAGCTACGTTGAAGGGCAGGCAATGCTCGTAAATGGCAAAATCGCCGAATTTCCCGTCGCATTCAGCCCGCACCGCGTCCCATGCTTCTTTCAGGCTGCCACCCTTGGCCGCCACCTTGGCCGCCGGCCGATAGGTGCTGTCCACAAAATCCCGCGTGCTTTCAATCGCGGCTTCCACCATGGCGCGCCCCACCAGCGCATCGCCGCGCCCCGGGGCAATGCTGACAGGATCAAACGCCGCGATATTATCCAATGTGTGGCCCCATTCAGCAAAAAACCCGTCGCCGCAATAGCAGGCGGAATGGTATTCCACGATATCGCCGGTAAACATCACCTCGGCATCAGGCACCCAGACCACCGCATCGCCTGCCGTATGGGCGCGGCCCAGCTGCATGATTTCCACGCGGCGCTTGCCCAGATATACCGTCATCGAATCGCTGAAAGTGGTGGTGGGATAGGTGAGGCCCGGGATGCTCTCATGGCCTTCAAACAAGCGCGGGAAACGCTGGAATTCGCTATCCCAATCCTCCTGCCCGCGCTCCTCGACCATGCCGCGCGCGGCGTCGGACATGATGATCTGCGGCGCGCCAT
>JALSHK010000158.1 GCA_026982275.1 Paracoccaceae bacterium
GCCCGCCACCCTGATCGAGGGTCTGCTTTCCCTGCGCGCCTCGCCGCTGAATCCCGAGTGGGGCGGGCCGACCGCTATTCTCAATGTCGGGATTAGCGACAGCACCCTGCCGGATGTGGGCGAGGGCGCGGCTTATTTGCTGTATCGCCGTTTTATCCAGAGCTTTGCCACCAATGTGGCGGGCTTGGAGCCGGAGGATTTCGAGAGTGACCTGCCGGATGGGGCCGCGCGCATTGCGCGATGCAAGGCGAGCTATCAGGCCGAGACCGACGAGGATTTTCCGCAGGACCCAAAAGCGCAGCTCAAGGCCTGTATTCTGCATATGGCGCGGGCATGGAATCGCCCCTCGGCCAAGATTTTGCGCCAAGCCAAGGGCGCGCCGGACGAGGCCGGTTTTGCACTGGTCATTCAGCGCATGGCGCTGGGCATCGGGCGCGGCGAAACCGGCGCCGGGGCGGCGCAGATGGTGGATGACAAGTCCGGTGCACCCAGATTGTGGGGGCGGTATTTGCCGCAATCCCAAGGGCAGGATGCGGTAATCGGCGCGCGCGAGGCGCGGGGGGTCGAGGCGCTTCCGAAGGCCATTCAAGCAGAATTATTTGAAGCTGGAGAGATCCTCGCCAAGGGGTTTGGTGACGCGTTTCAAGTGGAATTCACTCTGCAAGACGGGCAGCTTTGGCTGCTGGATTGCAGCCCCGCCAAGCGCTCAAGCGTGGCTGCACTGCGGATCAATGTGGACCTCGCGGAGGCGGGGGTTATCGGAAAAAACGATGCGATTTTACGCACAGAACCCCATGCTTTGGGCGACCATCTGCACCCGCAAATCGCGGAAAACTCGGCGCGGGATATTCTGGCAACGGGTCTGTCTGCCAGCCCCGGCGCGGCGACGGGCAGGGTGGCGTTTACCCCCGAGGCAGCCATGACCATGGCGGCGCAAGGGCTGGCGGCGATACTGGTGCGGGTGGAAACCGGCGCGGATGATATCCGGGGTATCCATGCGGCCAGCGGCGTGCTGACGCTGCGCGGGGGCATGACCAGCCACGCGGCGGTGATTGCGCGCGGGCTTGGGGTGCCGTGTATTGTGGGCGCGGGCGAACTGCGGTTGGATGATCTGGTGCTGACCTGCCCGGATGGGCGGCGGCTGGAAGCGGGAGCGCAAATCACGGTGGATGGCACCTCAGGGCAGGTGCTGGCGGGCAGTGCCGAAATGACCCAGCCCAACCTGGGCGGGCCGTTCAAAACCCTGATGGAATGGGCCGACGAGGTGCGGGAACTGCAGGTGCGGGCCAATGCGGATACGCCGGCGGATGCGCGCTTGGCGCAGCGCTTTGGCGTGGATGGCATCGGGCTTTGCCGCACGGAACACATGTTTTTTGCCCCCGAGCGGGTGCAGGTGATGCGCGAGATGATCCTTGCCCCCGATGCGGTGGCGCGCAAGGCGGCTTTGTCGCGGCTGCTGCCGATGCAGAAGGCGGATTTTGTCGAGCTGTTCGAGATTATGCGCGGGCAGCCGGTGACGATCCGGCTGCTTGATCCGCCTCTGCACGAATTTATGCCGGTGGACGAGGCTGGCATGGCAGCCCTGGCGCAGGCGATGGGGATATCCGTGCGGCAGGTGGTGCGGCGGGTGGAAGAGCTTTCGGAAGTGAACCCGATGCTGGGCAAGCGCGGCGTGCGTATTGGCATTACCATGCCCGAGATTTATGAAATGCAGGCCCGCGCGATATTCGAGGCGGCAGCACAGGTATTTGCCATAACCGGCGATGCGGTGGTGCCCGAGATCATGATTCCGCTGGTCTCGGCCAATCGCGAGGTCGAGATCATCAAGGCGCGGATCGAGGCGGTGGCGCAAGAAGTGGGCAGCGAGATGGCCTATAAGCTCGGGGTGATGGTGGAAACCCCGCGTGCGGCCCTGCGCGCGGGGGATATGGCCCAGAGCAGCGCGTTTCTCAGCTTTGGCACCAATGATCTGACGCAGATGACATACGGGCTTTCGCGCGATGATGCCGGGCGCTTTATGCGCGAATATGTGCAACAGGGGGTGTTTCCGGAGGACCCGTTTCATAGCCTTGATGTGGAAGGAGTGGGGGAGCTTTTGCTGATCGCGGCACAGCGCGGGCGGGCGGCAAACCCTGATCTGGTGTTGGGCATGTGTGGCGAGCATGGCGGCGATCCGGCTTCGGTGCGGTTTTGCAAGGTGGCGGGGTTTGACTATGTGTCCTGCTCGCCTTATCGGGTGCCGATTGCACGGCTGGCGGCGGCGCAGGCCAGCCTTTTGAGCATCTGTGGTCGGGAGGCTGACCGGAGGACAGGCGATCGTGGTTAAAACAAGGATAGACTCGGCGGGGGTAAATGTGAGAAATTCCCGATAGAATTTATTTTGAGGCTATTGTGAGAATCGGATTCGAAAAATTGCACAAAAAACCAAAGCTGGCGGCTGCAGGTATAGGAGCTTTTGCCGGGCTGGCCGGGCTGCTGATCCTGACAAATGCCAAGGCAGAGCTGCCGAAGCCGCCGGAAAATGTGGATGATATGGTATCGGGCCAGATCGTGGCGATGATGTCGATGGAGCGTTCGGTGATGGGCAGCCTGACAGCGGATCGGCTGGCCGAGCTGGGCGGGGCGAATTTTGTGGTATCCAGCCCGCCTGTGCGCCGTGGGCTTGGGGCCTTGTTTGGCCGCGCCAAGCGTGAAGCGGCGGAGGCAGAGGCCGCGCGGCTGGCTTTGGCGGGGCAAAATGCCCATTCCAGCACCGAAATATCCCCGACCATTGCCAGCTTCAATCGCAATATACTGGATGCCATGCCGCCAGCCAGCGGTGATAAACAATGGAAATGCCTGTCCGAGGCGCTATATTTCGAAGCGCGCGGCGAGAACCTGTGGGGGCAAATGGCAGTGGCCGAGGTGATCCTGAACCGGGTGGATTCAGAGCGATTTCCGGATTCGGTTTGTGCGGTGATCAAAGAAGGATCTGGCCGGCTGAACCGCTGCCAGTTTTCCTATTATTGCGATGGCAAGGCCGAAACGATCAGTGATTTCACCGCCTATGGCCGCATTCAGAAACTGGCGGCGATGATGATCGAGGGGCGGGCGCGGGTGCTGACGGATGGCGCAACCTTCTATCATGCCGATAGTGTCAGCCCGAGCTGGAGCACGGCTTTCGAACAGACGGCTATCATTGGCGACCATATATTTTACCGCTATCCGTAAAGCGCGGTTCCGGTCTGCCTAGCCGGCAAAAACCTGGGAGGCATAAATTTCGCCGCAAAGCTGGCCTTGGCGATCTATGCCCACGGCGGCCCCCATGCGGGTATAGCGCCGGTTCAGGATATTGGCGAGATGCGCGGGGGAGCTCTCCCATGAGGATACCAGCTCCTGGGCGAGGCTGCGATAGGTATGGATCGGCACAGGCTGCTTGCTGCCTAGATAGCGAAACGCGCAATTATTTGCCGGAATATATGGCCTTCCATTCAGCACATAGACAAAATTCTTGGCAATGTTTTCGCCAGCGCTTCGAAAGCTGCCTGACTGGGCGCGCATCCGGTCGCGCAAGGTGCGCGCGC
>JALSHK010000159.1 GCA_026982275.1 Paracoccaceae bacterium
TTTCCCCCGTTCGCTGCTCAAATCAGGGTCTCGATCCAGCAATAGCCGCGCATCATTTTGCGCCAGCTCCATCAGGTCGGCCTGCATTTCCAGATCCGCCACCCTGAATTGCGGCAGCCCCGATTGTTGAACCCCCAGCAAATCCCCCGCGCCGCGCAGCCGCAGATCTTCATTGGCAATCACAAAGCCATCCTCGGTTTCGCGCATGATTTTCAGCCGCGCGGTGGCGCTCTGGCCAAGGGGGGGATCATACATCAGCAAACAGGTAGAGGCCTCTGCCCCGCGCCCCACCCGCCCGCGCAGCTGGTGCAGCTGCGAAAGGCCAAAATGCTGCGCGCCCTCGATCACCATAATAGAGGCATTCGGCACATCCACCCCGACCTCGATCACCGTCGTCGCCACCAGAACCCTGGTCTTGTTGGCGACAAAATCCGCCATCGCCGCGTCTTTTTCCTCGGGTTTCATTTGCCCGTGCAGCAGCCCGACCGCATCCTCGCCAAGGGCCAGCCGCAAGCTGCGGTAGCGCTCCTCGGCGGCGGTCAGCGCCATCACCTCGGATTCTTCCACCAAAGGGCAAACCCAAAACACCTGCTGCCCGCGCGCAATCACCCCGCGCAGCTTTTGCACCACCTCGTCGATCCGCCCGGCCGAGACCAGCACCGTCTCGATCGGCTTTCGCCCCGCCGGCTTTTCATCCAGCACAGACACATCCATATCGCCATAATTGGCCAGCGCCAGAGAGCGCGGAATCGGCGTGGCGGTCATCACAAGGCTATCCACCGCGCGGCCCTTATCGCTCAGCCGCATGCGCTCGGACACGCCAAACCGGTGCTGCTCATCCACCACCGCCAACCGCAAATCGTGATATTCCACATCGTCCTGAAATACCGCATGGGTCCCGATCAGCAGATCAATCTCTCCGGCCTTTAGCGCCGGCAGCTTGGCCGCGCGGATTTTGCTTTTGTCGCGGCCGGTGAGTAGCTCGATGCGCAGCCCCGCCGCCTTGGTCATCGGCAGCAGCGATTCCATGTGCTGGCGGGCCAGAACCTCGGTCGGAGCCATCAGCGCCGCCTGCCCGCCCGCCTCCACCGCCGCGCAAATCGCCAATAGCGCGACCAGCGTTTTTCCGGCCCCCACATCGCCTTGCAACAATCGGTTCATCCGTATCGGCGCCGCCATATCGGCGGTAATCTCGGCCACTGCGCGGTTTTGCGCGTCTGTCGGTGTGAAGGGCAGGCTGGCCACCACCTTGGCCGCCAAGCGCCCGCTGGATTTGGTGGAAATACCCTTGGCCCGCTTTTGCGTGGCGCGGGCCAGCGCTAGGGTTAGCTGATGGGCGAAAAACTCGTCATAGGCCAGACGCTCGCGCGCAGGCGTGCCTGGCAGCAGGTCCTCTACGGATTTTGGATGATGCGCCTGCTGCACGGCTTCATTCCAGCCTGGCCATTGGTTTTCCGTGATAATACTTGGGTCAATCCACTCATTCAGCCTGGGCGAAACCCGTATTGCCGCCGCGCTCGCCTTTTGCATGGCGCGCTGGGTGATGCCGGCGGAAAGCGGGTATTTGGCTTCGAATTCCGGCAGGGAATCCGCCTTGTCGGGCGGCAGGATATGATCCGGATGGAACATCTGCGCCACTCCGTCATAAAGCTCGACCTTGCCCGAGACAATCCGGCGCTCGCCTATGGGAAGCTGCTCTTTCAGCCAGCCCAGATTGGGCCGGAAAAACACCAGCTGGAAATCCAGCTCGGCATCCTGCACCATCACCTTAAACGGCCCGCGCCCAGCCGAGGCGCGGTGCGAAAGCACGGTAATCTCGACCGTGGCAATACAGGGAAAATCCATCCCCTTGAGGCTGGGCTTGAGCCGCCGGTCCACGCCGGAATGTGGCAGGGTGAATAGCAAATCGCGGGGGCGCTCCAGCCCGGCCTCGGCCATTGCCTTTGCGCCCTTGGGGCCGATCCCGTCAAGCTTTTGCACGGTTCCAAAGAGCGGAAACAGGATTTCGGGGCGGCTGGACATGGGGCTATATCAACTGTTTTTGCCAATCAGCGCAAGCCAATCCGCTTCGCTTAAAATACGAATCCCGAGGCTTTCGGCCTTTTTGAGCTTGCTGCCTGCCTTGGCTCCTGCCACCAGAATATCGGTTTTTGCCGAGACCGAACCCGAGATCTTCGCGCCGAGGCTTTCAGCCTGCGCTTTGGCCTCGGCGCGGCTGATCTGTTCTAGCGTGCCGGTGAAAACCACGGTTTTGCCCGCCACGGGGGAATTGGTGGTTTCGGGCGGGGTTTCATCGATGATCTCCAGCTGCTCCACCAGCCGCGCCACCATTTCTTTTGTCGCGGTCGTGTGAAAAAAACCGACGATCGAGCTGGCCATCACTGCCCCCACCCCGTCAATGCCGTTCAGCTCGTCCCAGCTTTTGCCCTGCATCGGCCCGGCGAGATTGATCGCGGTGCTAAAGGCCTGCCAGCTCAGATAGGCGCGCGCCAGCGTTGCGGCGGAGCTTTCGCCGACATGGCGGATGCCAAGGGCAAAGATCAGGCGGCTTAACGGAATTTTGCGCCGCGCCTCGATGGCCGCAAAAAGCTTGTTGGCGGATTTATCCCCCCAGCCCTCGCGGTTTTTCAGCTGCTGCACGCCGCTGCCATATCGGCGTTGCAGGGTGAAAATATCCGCAGGCTCGGAGATCCAGCCATCCTGCACAAAGGCCTCGATCTGCCTGATGCCCAGCCCGTCAATATCAAAGGCGCGGCGCCCTACGAAATGCTTCAGCTTTTCAAGGCGTTGCGCTGCGCAGCTGAATTCTCCGGTGCAGCGGGATACCGCCTCCCCCGGTTCGCGGATGGCCTCGGCGCCGCAAATCGGGCAATGGCTAGGGAATTGAAACGGCTGACTATCGGCAGCACGGCGAGATAGATCTACCTCGCGGATTTTGGGGATCACATCCCCCGCGCGATAAACCTCGACCCAATCACCGACCCGAATATCGCGGCCCTCGCGGATCGGGCTGCCCTTGGAATCCAGCCCCTTGATATAATCCTCGTTATGCAAGGTGGCATTTGAAACCACCACGCCGCCCACCGTAACCGGCAATAGCCGCGCCACCGGAGAGAGCGCGCCGGTGCGGCCCACCTGAATATCGATCGCTTGCAGCTCGGTCCATGCGGTTTCGGCCGGAAATTTATGGGCAATCGCCCAGCGGGGCGTGGTGGATCGCAGGCCAAGGCGAGCCTGCAGATCAAGGTCGTTCACCTTGTAAACCACGCCGTCAATATCATAGCCAAGGGTGGCGCGGCGGGATTCGATCATCCGGTAATGGCCGATAAGCCCCTCGGCACTATCAAATACTTTGGTCAGCGGATTGGTGATGAATTCCATATCGGCAAGGCGCTGGATGGCCTCGGACTGGGTCTTGCCCAGCGGCGCGGAAAGCGCGCCCCATGCATAGGCAAAAAAGGCCAAAGGGCGCGATTGGGTGATGCTCGCATCAAGCTGGCGCAGCGAACCGGCCGCCGCATTGCGCGGATTGCTGAA
>JALSHK010000160.1 GCA_026982275.1 Paracoccaceae bacterium
CTGGCAAATGCAGGGATCGGAACGAACACAGGCACTCCCGATTAGAGAAGCGCCTGCATAATGAGAGGGATGGAGCTTACGGGCAGAAAATCCGGTCGCCATTCTCTCGCCGAAGGTCCCCGCCAGTTTCGCACAGCTCGTTATCTTCTGCGGATTGCGCGGCATAAACCGGTGCCATTTTCGCCTCGAATATCTCCACAAAAGACTCGTAAGACATATTCGGGGTCAGCACCCCGTCGATCACAAAAGACGGGGTGGAGTTGATCCCGTCCCGCTCCGCATTGATCTGGAAATCGGTTACCAGGGCTTGCGCCGTATCGTTATCCTGCAGGCAGGCAAGGATGGTTTCTTCGTCCAATCCGCCCTGACGCCCCGCGGCGACAATGCCAGCCGCCACCCCGGCCTGAGAGCCTGCGCGCGACCATTCTGCCTGCTGCTCGTAAAGAATATCGGCGATGGCGAAAAACTGATCGTTGTCTTTGGCGCAACGCGCAGCCATATCGGCCCACAGGCCCGGCCCGTCAAAATATACCGGACGATAGATCAGGCGGATTTTGCCGGTATCCACATAATTGGCTTTGATCAGGGGCAGGACATCACGATGGAAATTGGCGCAATGGGGGCAGGTGAAAGAAGCATATTCAACCACCTGTATCGGGGCGTTTTCGTCGCCGATGGCAAATTCCCGAATGCCGGAATTTTCGCTGCCTTCCGCGGGTGTGGGGCTTGTCTGGGCAAGGGCGGCGCTGCCGGCCGCACTGGCGATCAGGGCGAGCGAGGCACGCCGCGTAATTTCTAGGGTCATTTCGGGGTTCCTTTTGGGGTTAACAATATATTTTCGCCCAGGCTTTGCAAAAGCTTGCGCAGGGTTTCATCCTCGACATCTGCGACCAGATTATCCAGTTTTTCCGCTTTTTCAGCAGAAAGCGAGGGGCGGGGGGCGTCATGTTCAAAGCTTTGCTCCGGTTCGGCAAAGCCCGGGGCATCGCCGGTCTGGGTGATGCGGATATCGGAAATCGCGCTATAGCCATAGCTGGCATTCACCCGTTCTTTCAGGCGAGGCAGCTGCATTTGCAGCTCGGGCGCATGGGCCGGGCGGGCCAGAACGGTAAGCCGCGCGCCAAGCCCCTTACGCCCGTAAGATACCTTGAGTGGCTGTGCGATCCGTGCAATATCCGCCCCGACAATCTCCTCCCAATGGGTGAGCAGGCGCATTTGCGCAAAGCCGCGCGCGCCACCCGCCTTTTGCAGGCGCGATGAAAGCAGACTTCCGGCCTGGGTAAAGCCACGGCCGAATCGTCGGTCGGCCGGGCACGGGTTGCGTTGCATCTGGGCTTCCTTATACATATCACGCCAACACTATGTGTTTTTGAAGTATTATCCAAGGCTTGTAAGCCAAAAAACAGAGAGTTACATCTATTTTGTGTGAAATGGGAGAAAATTTGCTGATATGGTATGATGCCAATGCGAGGGATTTGCCTTGGCGGGTGTCGCCAAAAGCAACGGGGCGGGCGGACCCTTATGCGGTTTGGCTTTCCGAGATCATGCTGCAGCAAACCAATGTGACCACGGTAAAGCCGTATTTTCTGTCCTTCATGTCGCGCTGGCCAAATGTATTTGCGCTGGCCGCTGCCAGAGATTCGGATGTCATGTCGGAATGGGCGGGGCTTGGATATTATGCGAGGGCGCGCAACCTGCTGAAATGTGCGCGGGTGGTGGCCGAAGCCGGTGAATTTCCGAAATCCGAGGCGGAGCTTCTGGCCTTGCCGGGCATAGGCCCATATACGGCAGCGGCGATAGCCTCGATCGCTTTTGGCCAGCCGGCCACGGTGGTGGATGGCAATATAGAGCGGGTGATGGCGCGGCTATATGCTGTGCAAACCCCGTTGCCCAGGGCCAAGCCGGAACTGAAGCTTTTGGCGGCAAAGCTGACACCGGCCAGGCGTGCGGGGGATCACGCGCAGGCCTTGATGGATCTCGGGGCCACCATTTGCATTGCCAAAACCCCGCGTTGCGGGCGCTGTCCGCTATCGCAATATTGCGCAGCATATAAGGCGGGCGGGGCTGAATTGCTGCCGCGGAGGCTGGCAAAAAAGGCCCGCCCCACGCGGCAGGGGATTGTCTATTTTGCCCGGCGGGCCGATGGGCATGTGCTGCTGGAAACCCGCGCGAAAAAAGGCCTGCTCGGCGGGATGCTCGGGCTGGTGGGCGATGAATGGAGCGAGGCACCAGCGGGTTTTGCACCGCCTTTTGTGGCAAACTGGAAGCCTGTAGCCGGAAATATCACCCATGTATTTACCCATTTTAACCTGATTTTAAAGGTATATTGCGCACAGGTGGAGGCGGCCAGACCGAATGCGGGGCGCTTTATGCCTGCGCCGTCACCGGAGGATTTGCCCAGCGTGATGCGCAAGGCTTATCTTGCGGGAAGGGCGGCGCTTGGCGAACTCTCCTCTTGATTTTTATCAGCCGGAATCGCATGCTGGCGTGAAAGGAAGCAAAGGCCGAACCGATGCCCAAAACCCTGCCAAGCCTGAAAAATGCGCTGCCCTTTTGGGTTTCTCTGGGTTTTTTGCCGCTCTGGGGCGTTTCGGTGGTGCTCGGGGGGTGGTGGATCGCGCTCATCCCGATTTACACCACGGGAATCACGTCTTTGCTGGACGAGGTTTTTGGACTTAGCCAGGAGGATCTGGACCCCGACGCCGGGGATGATGCGCTATTCTGGCACCGTCTCATCACCTGGATCTGGGTGCCAATTCAGGTGATGCTGATATTTGGTGCGTTGATTGCCATCTTCTGGTTTGACCATCTATCCGCCACCGAGGGCGTGTTTTTGATGCTGGTTACCGGCATGGTTTCGGGCGGGGTAGGGATTACATATGCCCATGAGCTGATCCACCAGAAAAACAAATTCGAGCGCCGGATGGGGGATATATTGCTGGCCACCGTGCTTTATGGCCATTTCAGAACCGAGCATATTCTGGTGCATCATCGCTATGTCGGCACCCCGCGCGACGTGGTGACGGCAAAATACAATGAAAATATCTATCACTTTTTGCCCCGCGCGATGATCGGCTCTCTGAAATCCGCGTGGCAGGTGGAGGCCGGCCGGCAAAGGCAGCTTGGGCGCAAGGTTGGTGATTTTTCCAATCCGTTCTGGATATATGGTGCGGGGGCGTTTGCGGGGCTGGCTCTGGCGGCGATGATCGGCGGGGCGGCAGGCGTGTTGCTGTTTGTCTTGCAGGCGCTGGTGGCGATATCCTATCTGGAGATCGTGGACTATATCGAGCATTACGGGCTGGTGCGAAAGCACTTGGGCGATGGCAAATACGAGCCGGTCGCTCCCCGCCATTCATGGAATTCCAACCATCGATACACCAATTGGCTGCTCATCAACCTTCAGCGCCATTCCGACCACCATTATAAACCCTCCCGCCGCTTTCCGCTGCTGCAAGCCTATGACGAAGCCGAGGCGCCGCAGCTGCCCTATGGCTATCCGGTGATGGCGGTGA
>JALSHK010000161.1 GCA_026982275.1 Paracoccaceae bacterium
GCTGGTGAGCTATGCGCCCGGACGCATTGAATTCGCCCCCGCCGCCGATATGGCCCCCGAATTCGTGACCCGCCTAGCCGCCCGCCTGCAAAACTGGACCGGGGTGCGCTGGGGGATCAGCGTGGTAAGCGAGGGCGGGGCCAGCACCATTGAAGAGCGCAACGATGCCCATAAGGCCAGCCTGCAAGAAAAAGCCATGGCGCACCCGCTGGTTGCGGCGGTTTTTGATGTTTTTTCCGGTGCGGAAATCAGAAATATTGAGGCAGATCAAAACAGAGAAATCTCGAACGAGGGTATTGTCCCGATCGATGCGGATGAAATGGATGATGACTGGGAGCCGGTTGACCCATTTGAAGATCACGCATAACGATCGAGGAATGAAAAATGGGACAAAATATTATTTCAGGCATTGCCGCTGTGGCTTTGCTTCTGGGAGCGTTTTCGCCAGTGCAAACAGCCTATGCCGACTCGCAAACAGATGGTGTTGCGCGGGCCGAGGAAGCGGCGAACCGGGTTAATCTGGCCGGTCGGCAGCGGATGCTTTTGCAAGCCATGGCAAAGGCGGCCTGTTTTATTTCGGTTGAATCCAATGCCCCCGCGCAGCAAGCCGCACTGGAAGCCGCATCCGAAAAATTTGCGCTCACCCATGAAGCGCTGCGCTTTGGCAATGCCGGGATGGGGCTTTCGGCGGAGCCGGATCCGGATTTGCTGGAGGCGATAGCGGTGGTGGGGCAGAACTGGTCAACCTATTCCGCCCTGATCGATAGCGCCCTTCGCAATGGCTATGTGAGCCGTCCGGCCATGGAGCGGATCGACGAGATCGGGCTTGTGGCGCTGGCCAATATGAACCGCGCGGTGAATAGAATCGCCAATACCTATGGTGATCTTCTGCCCGAAATGCCGCTTTTGCTGTCGCTGACCATTGATCTATCGGGCCGCCAGCGGATGTTTACCCAGCGCGCGGCCAAAGAATTCTGCCTGATCGCCGCCGGTATTGATACCGAGGCCAACCGCGAAAACCTTGGCAAAACCGTGCAGCTGTTTACCCTGACGCTCGATGCGCTTATTCGCGGCATGCCGGGCATGGTGATGGCCGCGCCCAATGAGGAAATCCGGCAAAAGCTGCTGGATGTAAAGGCGCTATGGGAGCAGTCCAGCCCGATTTTGCTCGCGGCGGCGGCGGGCGCGGAAATCACCGGGGCCGATCTGGAAACCATTGCGCGCGAAATGGATCGGGTAATGGTCTTGATGAACGAGGCGGTTGGCATGTATGAAGGGGCGATCCCCGAACAAAACTGAAGGATGGCGGAAATGATAAAAGGACTGAGCCAGATCGGCGATATGGCCAAAATGATGAAGCAGGCCCAGAAAATGCAGGCCGAGATGGCGAATGTGCAGGAGCGCATGGCCGAGATCGAGGTTACGGGCGAATCCGGGGCCGGTATGGTCAGCGCCACCGCCAATGCCAATGGCGAGCTGAAGGGGCTGTCGATTGACCCTTCGCTTTTCAACCCTGATGATCGCGAGGTGGTGGAAGATCTGATTCTGGCCGCGATCAAGGATGCCCAGCTCAAGGCCACGGAGGCCGCGAAGGCCGAGATGGCCAAGGTGACCGAAGGTATGGGCCTGCCTGCGGGTGTGAAGCTGCCGTTCTAGATGTCGGGCGGTAGCGAGGTAGACAAGCTGATTGATCTTATGGCCAAGCTGCCCGGGCTTGGCCCTGTATCCGCGCGCCGCGCGGTGCTTGCGATGATCCGCAAAAAGACCCGCCTGATGGGACCTTTGGCCAAAGCCATGGCCGAGGTCGAGGCCACGGTGCGCGAATGCGCGATTTGCAGCAATATCACCGTGCATAGCTATTGCGATATTTGCCGCAATCCCAAGCGCGATCAATCACTGCTTTGTGTGGTGGAAAGCGTGGCCGATCTGTGGGCGATGGAGCGCTCGGCGGCTTTCAAGGGCCGGTATTTCGTGCTGGGCGGGGTGCTTTCGGCGCTGGATGGCATTACGCCAGAAAGCCTGCGCATCCCGCTTCTGTTGTCTCAGGTAGTCGATGGCGAGGTGTCGGAGGTTATTCTGGCACTGAATGCTACCATGGATGGCCAAACCACGGCCCATTACATAGCCGAACAGCTTGAAGGCGAGGCGGTTCGCCTGACCAGCCTTGCTCAAGGTGTGCCGATGGGCGGTGAGCTGAACTATCTGGATGATGGCACCATTACCACCGCGCTGAACGCCAGAAAGGCGTTTTGACCGCCACTCCGCCATGGCTTTTCTGGCCGGAATTTCAAGGTTGAATTTCTCGCTGGCCTGGATGATAAAGAGCCGGAACAATAACGGGGTAACGCCTCCATGAAACCTGGAAATCCACTGGCAAGTCTGCTACTGGCCATGACAGTTTCTGCCCTGCCGGTGGCGGTGCCGGCGCAGATGCTGGACGCCGATTCCGCATTTACCCGCATTCACCTGGCGAGCAAGCTCAGCAAGAACAGCCAGTTGGTGGCGCGGCTGTCCTGCTTTATTTTCGCCGGTGTCGATGTCGCGACCCATCGGGAGCAGCTTTCGCTTGCGGTCGAGGATTTCAACCGCAGCCGGCAGGCGCTGATCGATGGCGATCCGGATCTGGGTATTCTGGCGGAGCGCAGTCAGCGAATTCGTAACGCGGTGAGCGAGGTTGGCGATGGCTGGACCGAACTTTCCCGGCTGGTTCTGGCGATCGCCGATGGTCAGGATATCTCGCCGGGTCTGATGGCGGAGATTGATCTTTATAGCGATAGCCTGCTGGAGCGGACCAATGCGCTGAACACCCGTATCGCCAATGTTTACGGTGAAGAAGTCAAAACCATGCCTTTGATCCTGACGCTTACACTGGACATGGCCGGACGGCAGGTTACCCGGATGGAAACGGCTTCAAAAGAAGCCTGTCTGATTGGCACCGGCATTGATGTTGCGAGCAATTCGCAGGAGCTGGAAAATACGATAACCCTGTTCAACGCCACGCTGGAAGCCCTTATTAACGGATATCCCGGCCTGATCATGGCTGCGCCAACAGACGAAATTCGTCGTGATCTGGATATTCTGAAAGCGAACTGGGAGGGGCCGAAGCGGGCCTTGACCGGTCTCTATCGTGGCGAGGATATTCAGAATGCGGACCGGCAGCGGTTAGCTGGCCAGTTGGAAGAAATTTCGCGGAATCTGGGCGTGCTGATTGAAGAATATGAATCCTATCACATGTCAAACTAGGGCGTTTTTTGCGCTCTGGCTTCCCGCATCGCAATATATAGCGTGGCCGATACTACTGTAATGGCCCCGATGACGGTATTTTCATCCGGAATTTCCGCATAGAGAAAATAGGCGGCGGTGGAAATCAGGACCAGGCGCAAATAGGTGATAGGGGCCAGCAATCCGGCCTCTCCGTGCTGGTATGCAACGATATCGGCATAGCCGCGCACCGCCCCTGCCACCACTACAATCATCAAGGCCAGATAGCCTTGAGAATTGACCG
>JALSHK010000162.1 GCA_026982275.1 Paracoccaceae bacterium
AAACGGCAGGAATAAAGCCGAGCGCGCGCCCACCACCAGCTGCGCCTCTCCCGCCGCCACCGCGCGCCAGCAGCGGCGGCGCTCGGACATGGTCGCCCCTGAATGCCATTCGGCAGGGCGGGCCCCGAAGCGGGCCTCGAGGCGCTCGAGAAAATCCACCGTCAGGGCGATTTCGGGCAGCAGCACAAGCCCTTGGCGGCCCTGCGCCAGCACTTCGGACACCGCCTCAAGGTAAACCTCGGTTTTGCCCGAGCCTGTGACCCCCTTTAGCAATGTGGTATTATACGCGCGGGATCTGACAGCCTCGCGCAGGGCCAAAGCGGCCTTGGCTTGCAGCTCCGAAAGCGCTTTGCCCTTGTGCAGGGGGTCAAGGCGCGGATAGGGCGGGTCGCGCGGGGCGTCCTCTACCAACAGCGCGCCTTGCTTTATAAGGCCGCTCACCACCCCTGCCGAAACCCCCGCGAATTGCGCCAGCTCGCTGGGCGCAAAGGGGCGGTTGCCTTGGGATTTCAGGAAATCGATCACCTTCTGGCGCGCCGGCGTCATGCGGCTGGGCGGGCGCGCGGTCAGCGATATCAGCTTCCTTTTCGCGGGCGGGTCCAGCAGGCCGGGCGCGCGGGTGGCGAGCTTCAGGACCTGGGAAAGCGGCGCGACGTTATAATCCGCCACCTTGGTCAGGAATTCCAGCATGTCGGGCATCATCGGTGGGGCATCCGATACCGCAGAGATCGGGCGCAGCTTGTTCGGGTCAAACCCCGTGCCCTTGCCCCAGACCACCCCCAGCACGCGCCTAGGCCCCAGCGGCACCTTCACAAGATCGCCGATGCAGGCCCCCCCCGCGGGCGCGAGATAGTCAAACAGGCGGCTGACCGGCTCGGTGGTCAGCACCCCCAGCGGCTCTCCTTCAATAAAATCTACCGCCTGCGACAAGTTTGCTTTCCTCCTGCGAATCCTTGCATTAAGGTATAGCGAACCCGCTCACGGGGAGCGCATAATAAATGGACTTCGGGCATGAAATTTTTTGTAGACACCGCCGATATTGACGCCATCGCCGAGCTGAACGAGACCGGCATGGTGGATGGCGTAACCACCAACCCCTCGCTGATCCTGAAATCGGGCCGCGATATTCTGGAGGTGACCAAAGAGATTTGCGCCTTGGTAAAAGGGCCGGTCAGCGCCGAAGTGGTGGCGACCGGGGCCGAGGATATGATTGCCGAAGGCCGCAAGCTGGCGAAAATCGCCGAGAATATCGCGGTGAAGGTGCCGCTTACATGGGCGGGGCTGAAAACCTGCAAAACCCTGACCGATGAGGGCACCATGGTGAATGTAACCCTGTGTTTCTCGGCCAATCAGGCGCTTTTGGCGGCGAAAGCCGGCGCGAGCTTCATCTCGCCTTTTGTGGGGCGGCTGGACGATGTGAATCTCGACGGTATGGAGCTGATCGCGGATATTCGCACCATCTATGATAATTACGCCTTCAATACCGAGATATTGGTGGCCTCTGTGCGCTCGGTAAACCATGTAACGGATTCGGCGCTGATCGGCGCGGATGTGGTCACCGCGCCGCCTAACGTTTTGAAAAAGCTGGCCGATCATCCGCTGACCGATAAAGGCCTGGCGGCCTTTATGGACGATTGGGCCAAAACCGGCCAGAAAATTATTTAGGGGGCGGGGATGGATACGGCGAAAAAACTGAAGGCTGATATTCTGGCAGATCCCTCGGTGGTGCTGGAAGATAGCGACGTAATGCGCGCGCTGCTGCATGCCCAGGACGATGCCCGTGGCGAGCGCGTGGTCGATCTGCGCAATGTGTTTCTGGAGCGGCTAGAGCAGCGCCTCGAGCGGCTGGAGGACACCCATGCCAGCGTAATCGCGGCGGCCTATGATAATATGGCGGGCACCAATCAGGTGCAGCGCGCGGTGCTGGCTGTGCTGGAACCCAAGGATTTCCAGGGCTTTCTGGATGTGCTGCAAAGCGAGGTCGCCCATATTCTGGGGGTGGATACCGTGCGGCTCTGCATCGAGAGCCAATCGCAAGCCAGCAGCCCGCCCCACGGCGTGATCACCCCGATGGAGCCGGGCAGCATTCGCGAAATCATCACCAATGGCCGCGATGTGGCCATGCGCAAGGTCACCCTGCGCCGCGCGGGCAGCAATAAAATGCGGGTTTTTACCGCCTCGGCCGGGCGGGTGAAATCCGAAGCGCTTTTGCGGCTGGATCTGGGGCAAAAGCAATTGCCCGCGATGCTGGCTTTCGGCTCGGATAATGTGGATCGCTTTGGCCCCGAACAAGGCGTGGATTTGCTGACCTTTTTTGCCGAGGCTTTTGAGCGCATCCTGCGCCGCTGGGTGGCATGATCGGCGCACCGCAAGCGGTGAGCCTGATGCAGCGCTGGCTCGAGGCCGCGCAAGTGGCCGGAAAAAGCGGCAAAACCCTTGAGGCCTATCGCCGTGATCTATCGGGATTTTTGGGATTCTTGACCGCTTATCAAGGCGGCGATGCGGGCCTGCGCGCCTTGGCGCGGATCGGGGTTAGCGATATGCGGGCCTGGATGGCGCATGAGCGCGGGCGCGGGCTATCGGCGCGCAGTCTGGCGCGGGCGCTCTCGGCGGTAAAGGGGTTTTATCGCTGGCTGAACGAGGCCGAGGGGGTGGATAACCCTGCCGTGGCCTCTATGCGCGGGCCAAAAGTTCAGCCCCGCCTGCCGCGCCCTATCGCGGCGGGGGCGGCGCGCGAGATGATCTCGATGGTGGATATCCAGCATAAGGAAAGCTGGGTCGGGGCGCGGGATGCGGCGGTGCTTTTGCTGCTTTATGGCTGCGGGATGCGGATATCCGAGGCGCTGGGGCTGGCGCGCGGGCAAGCGCCGCTGCCCGAGGTTTTGCGCATCACCGGCAAGGGGAATAAAGAGCGCCTGCTGCCGGTTTTGCCGGTGGCGCGCGCGGCGGTAGAGGCCTATCTGAAGGCCTGCCCCTATGATCTGGCGCAGGATGGCCCGCTTTTTATCGGGGTGCGGGGCAAGCGGCTGGGGGCGCGGGCGGTGCAAAAGCTGATGCAGGATCTGCGCGGCCAGCTAGGCCTGCCCGCCACCGCCACCCCCCATGCGCTGCGCCATGCTTTTGCCACGCATCTGCTGGAGGCGGGCGGTGATTTGCGCACCATTCAGGCGCTGCTTGGCCATGCTTCGCTCACCAGCACGCAGGTTTATACCTCATTGGATGAAACGCGGCTGATGGAGGTATATAATCGCAGCCATCCGGCCGCCAAGCCCTAGCGCCAAAGGTGGGTATAGCTGGCAAAACGCCCCTGCAATCTTGCAAGCATCCGCAGTTTTAGCCGAGGCTTTGTCCCACCGCTTTTCAGCCGCCGGACCAGCAATTCCGGTGCGCAGGGCTGGCCGGTTTCGGGATCCAGATATAGCGGGTAATCAATCAGCGCCGCATGCGCCAGCGCTTCGAGCGACGGCTTTGCGCTGCGGCGTGGGCAAGGGGGGGAAAG
>JALSHK010000163.1 GCA_026982275.1 Paracoccaceae bacterium
TTTTAATCACCTTGTTCAGCATCATTCTGGCCCTGCCCGCATTGTGGCTGGTGCTGAAATTCCTGCATCGCCGCAGCCTGCGCAGCCTGATCGCGCCCACCGGAAGGGTGCACTGGAAAAACTACCGCCGTGCCATGCTTTTTATCATCGGTTTCGGATTGCTTTCCAGCCTGCCGGTTATGCTTTCGGGCGCGGCCAGCCAGCAATTGCCGCTTATGGTGTGGCTGCCCTGGCTGCTGCCCGCGCTGGCGCTGATCTTTTTGCAAACCGCCACCGAGGAGTTGTTTTTCAGAGGCTATCTGATGCAGCAGCTGGCGGCGCGCTTTCATAGCCGCTGGGTGTGGTGGGTTTTGCCCGCGGTTTTATTTGGCGCGATGCATTATAATCCTGCAATCTATGGCAGCAATACATGGCTGGTGGTGGCGGCCGCCACGCTGGCAGGGCTGATCTTTGGCGATATCACCGCGCGTTCGGGCGATCTGTCCATGGCGATGGGGCTGCATTTTGCCAATAATATTCTGGCGGTGCTGATCCTCGGGGTGCCCGGCCAGCTTTCCTCGCTCAGCCTGTTTTTGCAAAATATCGACATACGTGACGAGGCTATGATTCGCGCCGAGCTTCTCGGCTCGCTGGCAATCATGCTCGGGGTGTATTTTGTGTATCTTTTGGTGCTGCGCCACCGGCGTTAATGTTGCAATCCGGCGGGCGCGGCTCTATCTATAGCGGGCACAGCCAAGGGGATTCTGCTCACATGAACTGGATATCAAACTACGTCCGGCCCAAGATCAACTCTATTTTCTCTCGCCGCGAGGTGCCGGACAATCTCTGGACCAAATGCGACGAATGCGGCACCATGCTGTTTCACCGGGAGCTGAAAGCGGCGCAGAACACCTGTCCGAGCTGCAATCACCACATGCATATCAGCCCCCGCGCCCGCTTCGAGGCGCTGTTTGATGGCGGTATCTTCACCGAAATCGCGGTGGAGGAACCACAGGTGGATCCGCTGGTTTTCAAAGACCAGAAGCGCTATCCCGACCGGCTGAAAGACGCCAGGAAAAAAACCTCCGAAACCGACGCGATGCTGGTGGCCGAGGGCGAGATCGGGCGCACCAAGATCGTGGCTTGCGCGCAGGATTTCAAATTCATGGGCGGTTCTATGGGGATGTATGTCGGCAATGCCATCATCGCCGCCGCCGAGGCCGCCGTGGCCCGCAAATGCCCGCTGGTGCTGTTTTCCGCCGCTGGCGGCGCGCGCATGCAGGAGGGCATTTTAAGCCTGATGCAAATGCCCCGCACCACGGTCGCCGTGCAAATGCTGAAGGAAGCCGGGCTGCCCTATATTGTGGTCCTCACCCACCCCACCACCGGCGGCGTCACCGCCTCTTATGCCATGCTGGGGGATATCCACATCGCAGAACCAAACGCCCTGATCGCCTTTGCCGGCACCCGCGTGATCGAGCAAACCATCCGCGAAAAGCTGCCCGAGGGCTTCCAGCGCGCCGAATACCTGCTGGATCACGGCATGCTCGACCGCGTCACCCACCGCACCAAAATGAAGGGTGAGCTGGTATCTATTATCCGCATGCTGATGCGTGACACCCCGCCGATCATGGGAGACCTGCCCAAGCCGGAAGCCGAGCCAACACCCGAGCCGGAAGCGGCCCCTGAAGAGGCGTGAATAGCGACCGGCTCCTTGAACAAATGGCAGGGCTTCACCCCAAGGTGATGGACCTGTCTTTGGACCGCATGCACCGCCTGCTGGAGGCGCTGGGCCACCCCGAGCGCAAGCTGCCGCCGGTGATCCATATCGCGGGCACCAATGGCAAAGGCTCGACCCAAGCCATGATCCGCGCGGGGCTGGAGGCGGACGGGCTAAAGGTTCATGCCTATACCTCCCCCCATCTGGCGCGGTTTCACGAGCGCATCGTGCTGGCGGGGGAGATGATTTTCGAGGCGGATCTGGTGGCGGTGCTGGAGGAAACCATGCAGGTAAATGCCGGCGAGCCGATCACCTATTTCGAGATCACCACCTGCGCCGCCATGCTGGCCATGGCGCGCATCGAGGTGGATTATACCCTGCTGGAGGTTGGCCTTGGCGGGCGGCTGGATACCACCAATGTGGTTGAAAGCCCGCGCCTCACCATCATCACCCCCATTTCGCTGGACCACCAAAGCTACCTTGGCGATACCTTGGCCGAAATCGCCGGCGAAAAGGCGGGGATTATAAAGCGGGGCGTGCCTTGCGTGGTTGGCCCGCAGCCCGACGAGGTGCGCGAGGTGATCGAGGCCAAGGCCGAAAAAATGCAGGCGCGCCTACTGATCGCGGGGCAGGATTTCCACAGCTATGAAGAGCGCGGCGGCATGGTTTACCAAGACGAAATGGGCTTGCTCGACCTGCCCCTGCCCGCGCTGATCGGCGCGCATCAGGTAGAAAACGCCGGTGCCGCCATTTGCGCCTTGCGGATACTGGGGGTGGATACCGCCGAGGCGGCTTTGCTTCAGGCCAAATGGCCCGCGCGGATGCAAAAGCTCAAGCATGGCCCGCTGATAGAGGCCGCGCCAAAGGCCGAGCTTTGGCTGGATGGCGGCCATAATCCGGCGGCGGGCAAAGCCTTGGCCGAGGCCCTCACCCGCCTGCCCGAGCGCCCGCTATATATGGTGTGCGGCATGCTCAATACCAAAGATATCGGCGGCTATCTTGCCCCATTGGCCAAGCGCGCGGTCCGGCTTACAGGGGTTTCCATCCCCGACGAGACCGCCACCTTGAGCGCGGATGAAATATGCGCGGCGGCGCAGGCGGCAGGCATGGTTGCCAATACCGCCGAAAGCGTTTCCGCAGCGGTGGCGGGCATCGTGGCCGAGGCGGCGAATGCGCGAATATTGCTCTGCGGCTCGCTTTATCTGGCGGGCCGGATATTGCAGGAAAACGGCTGATGCAAAACCCCCGCGCCTTTCTGAAATCCCTGTTTGATGCGGCGGTGCAGGCCGCGCTGCCCCAAGCCGATATCGCCAAATTCCTGCCCGCCAAGCCCAAGGGCCGCACCGTAGTAATCGGCGCGGGCAAAGGCGCGGCGCAGCTGGCGCAGGCGGTCGAGGCCGCATGGGATGCCCCGCTTTCCGGCGTGGTCGTCACCCGCTATGGCTACGCGGCCAAATGCGAGCGTATCGAGATTATCGAGGCCAGCCATCCGGTGCCCGATGAGGCAGGGCTTATGGCCGCGGGCCGCTTGCTGGAGGCCGTTAGCGGGCTGGGACCGGATGATCTGGTAATCGCCTTGATCACGGGGGGCGGCTCTGCCCTGCTGCCCTGCCCGCCCGCAGGCGTAAGCCTTGATGATGAAATCGCGATGAACGAAGCGCTCTTGGCCTCCGGCGCGCCGATTTCGGCGATGAACACCCTGCGCAAGCATGTGTCGGACATCAAGGGCGGGCGGCTGGCGATACAGGCGGCGCCCGCGAGGGTGGTGAGCCTGATTGTCTCGGATATACCGGGC
>JALSHK010000164.1 GCA_026982275.1 Paracoccaceae bacterium
CGCATGGCGGACAACCTCCAAAAACTGGTGGAACATATCAACGGGCTATCGCCGGATATGGTGCTGGTATCGGGCGATATCACCCATAATGCGCAAATGGCCGAGGCCGAACGGGCGGCTGAAATCCTCGCAAAACTTGCCGCGCCCTATTACCTGACACCGGGCAATCACGACCGCCGCGCGGTGCTGAAAGCCGCCTTTCCGACCGCGGCCATGCCCGCCGCCCAAGCGGCACATGCCAGCTATGTGATAGAGGGCGAAACCCTGCGCATTCTGGCGCTGGATAGCTCTGATCCCGATGCCCCCAATGGCCGGATATGCGCCGAGCGGGCGGCATGGCTGGAGGCGGAATTGGCACGCTCTGCCAGGCCTGCGCTGATTTTCATGCATCACCCGCCGATGAAATGCGCCGTGGAGGAGACGGATCATCCGCCCTTGCAAGGCGCGGATTTGCTGGCGCAGGTGGTGGCGCGCCATGGGCAGGTTCAGCGGATATTATGCGGCCATGTGCATCTGATGGTGCAGGCTTTGTGGCAGGGGCGGCTGGTATGCGCCGCGCCCAGCATCGGCATGCGCTTGAGCTGGTCGCCCGGCCAGCTCGGCGCCTCGGAATACTACGAATCCGCGCCCGCCTATTTGTGGCATATGCACAATGCCGATGGCGGCTTTATCAGCCATGAATTCACGCTGGATGCGCCGCGCGGCCCGTTTGAATTCACCTGAGCGGGCATCAGCCCGGACCGCTTGCAAGCACCACCGCCACACCCGCCAGAATAATCGCCGCCATGCTCCAGTTAAACGCCCGCAAGCGCGCCGCCGTATGCAGCCAGCGCGCCAGCACCATGCCAAATAGCGCCCAGCCGGTGGCCGAGGTCAGCCCGCCTATCATCGCCAGACCTGCCATGATGCTCGCGGTCAATAGGGGCGCGGCGGGGTCCAGAAATTGCGCGGAAATGCTGATCGCCATGATCCAGGCTTTGGGGTTGATCCATTGGAAAGCGGCGGCCTGCACAAAGGTAAATGGCTTGGTGGCCGCCCCCGCTTCGCCCGGGCGCTTGGCGGTGGCGATCTTCCATGCCACCCAGACCAGCATCGCCGCCCCGCCCCAGCGCAGGACTTCATGCAGCACCGGATAGCGCATGAATATCTCGCCCAGGCCCAGCGCGATGCTGAAGATCATAAAGCCAAAGCCGATGAAAACGCCGGTAATATGTGGCGCGGTGGCCCGCAGGCCATAGTTCACGCCCGAGGCGGCCAGCATCATGTTATTGGGGCCGGGCGTCCATGCAGAGGCCAGTAAAATGCCCAGCAGCGCGAGAATATTATCAAGGGTCATCGGGATCTCATTTATGAAAATGCAAAGGTCAATTTTGCTGACCCTTTCAAGGTTCCACCATCTTGTCAAGCGCGGCCTGGCTGAGGGTGAAGCCTGATTCGATCCACAGCTTTTCCAGCCGCTTCAGCTCAACGCCCAGCGCCTTGCCGGCGGGAATGCGATCCATCAGATAGGGGGCCTTGAGCGGAAAAACCTCGCGCGCGGCGGCTTTGATATTGCGGATCACCTTCGGATCCGGCTCCAGCCCGAGGCTCGCGCATTGCACCAGCATCGCGTCTATGGCGGCGGCTTCGCCGAGCCTGTATCCCGCTTCGATCAGGCTGGGCATTTCCATGGCTGAATGGATGTTTTCCAGCGATTTCCTATCGGCTTTGGAAAGCCGCCAAAGGCTGGCTGCCTCGCCCGTTCCCAAGGCGGCAAGGCGGCGCTGCCAGCGCAGGGGCTGGCCGGATTCGATCTCGATCAGCGGCGCAATGAATCGCGCATCCGCCCCGGGCAATACCCGCGAGAGCGCATGGGTCTGGGCCATCAGCCCCAAGGCGGGGGCGGGGTTTGGCGCGGCTAAAAGCTTGCGCATCTCGCTGCCCACCCGCTCGGCGGAAAGCGCTTCCAGCCCGTCAATGCTGGCGGCAATCGCCGCGATTGCCTCCATATCCGGCCCCTCTGCGGGATCGCAATAATAGGCATAGAACCGGAAATAGCGCAGGATCCGCAGGTGATCCTCCGCGATGCGCTCAAAGGCATTTTCGATAAAGCGCAGGCGGCGGGCTAGCAAATCCGGCAGGCCGTTCAGCACATCGACCACCTCGCCATCGGCACGGGCATAAAGTGCGTTCATGGTGAAATCGCGGCGCAGGGCGTCATCCTTGATATCGGTCGAGAATTCCACCACCGCGCGGCGGCCATCGGTTTCCACATCCTTGCGAAAGGTGGTTATTTCATAGGGTTCGCCTTTATGCACCACGGTGATGGTGCCATGGTCAATCCCCGTGGGAATAGCGCGGAAACCGGCGTTTTGGGCCAGTGCAAGCACGGTCTCGGGCAGGGCATCGGTGGAGATATCCACATCCGCCACCTCCGCGCCAAATAGCGCATTTCGCACACAGCCTCCCACGGCTAGCGCCTGATAGCCAGCCCCTTCCAGCAGGGCAAAAACCGGCTGCGCTTTGGCTAGCCAAGGTGGGTTTTCAAGCTTCATACGGCCCTCATGCGGTCTGCCAGATTGCGGATCATCCGTGCGCTGGCCCCCCATATATAATGCGGCCCATAAGGGATAGCCAGATAGCCCCGCTCCACCCCCTGCCACGGGCGGGAATGCAGCTGCATATGGCGCGGCTCCAGCAGGAAATCCAGCGGCACGTTAAATATTTCTTCCACCTCCGAAGGGTCAGGGCGGGGGATAAAACGCCCCGTCACCAGCCCCACCTGCGGGCTGATCTCAAAGCCGGTGATCGAGCGGTGGCCCTGAAGCACGCCCAGCGGCTCGGCGGCCTGTAGCCCGATTTCCTCTTTGGCCTCGCGCAGGGCGGCGGCCCATAGGCTGGGGTCGGAACGCTCCACCTTGCCGCCGGGAAAGGCCACCTGCCCGGGGTGGTTTCGCAAATGCGCGGCGCGGCGGGTGAGGATCACCTCCAGCCCGTTTTTCCCCTGCATCAGCGCAATCAGCACCGCCGCAGGGCGCAGCTTTTGGCGGGCGGGGCGAAGATCGGGCGCATAGTCAAAATCCGACGAGGCCGGCGGGTGCGGCGCGGCGAGGGCGGCGCGGATCTGCGCAACGCCGATCATTGCGCCAGCGCCAGCAGCGCCTCCATATCCAGATGTTGTTCCAGATGTTCGGCCAGCGCATCCAGCGTCTCCTCCAGCCCCTCGCTATAGGCCAGCGTCGAGGGTGCGGCCCCCGCGCTGGCCAGCCATGCGCTGCGGAATTCATCTTCGCCAAACAGCCCGTGCAGATAGGTGCCCGACACCCGCCCGTCAAGGCTTTCTGCGCCTTCGGGCTGGCCGGAAATATCAAAAACCGGACGGGCGCGATCGGGGCCGTCTGTGTGGCCGATATGGATCTGATAGGCCTGAACCGCAGTGTTGCTGCCGATATGGCGGGCCTTGGTGCGGCTTAGCTGCTTTTCGGGGTGCATGGTGGTGGTCACATCCAGATAGC
>JALSHK010000165.1 GCA_026982275.1 Paracoccaceae bacterium
ACATCCAGCGGATGGATTTCACGGCGGCGTCTGCGCTTATTGGCGTCACCGGCCAGCGGCTCAAGCACCGTTTTAATCGCGGCGCGCGCCCCCGCCACCGTCGCATCTCCACGCGCACGGGGGCCGGATATGGCATCGCCTCTAGCATCGCAAGCGCTGGTAAGGTGGGCGCGTGGCACCATAAAGCGGCGAGGCGAACCAGCATCAAAAGACGCAGGTAACGAGGGCTGTTTGCGGGCGCGGGCCATGGGGAATGCTCCTGATTGTTGCTCATAATTTGCCTTGCTTGGCGTCGTATTCATCCAGCGCTTGGCTGTGTTCCTTGGTTAAGCGAATGCCGAGATACCCGCTAACGCTGGATTTGTGCTTCTGGAATTGCAGGCCGGTGCGCGGGTCGCGGTATTTCTCGGCACGGCTGGAAATGCGCTTGGTAATCGTGCCAGGTGTCCACACCGATTGCCCCTCGATCTCCTGCCACAGCTTAAAGGCCTTCATCAGCTCGGCCGACTTCATAAACGGCGCATCGGCCGCAAATTCACAGCACGCGCCAAAGAACGCGCCCACAGGGTCGCTCTCTTCGCGGTAAGCTCTGGTTTCAGCCAGCACCGATTGTGGCTCCTGCAAGCCGCTTTCCAGATATTGCGTCAGCCCCGCGATCAACCAGTTTAGCACGCCCGAGCGCTCTTCCCACAGCTTTTCCGGCAGCTCCAAATCCTGCTTGTCATCGGGGATAATCACCCCGAATTTAACCAGCAAAATCCGCCGCCAAATGCCGTTATCCGTGCCGCGAATTTCGGGCTTGTGGTTGCCCGAAATCGTCAGTTTGAACTGCGGCAGAACCTCGATCGTATCCCCGTAATTGGCGCGCATCTGCATCGGCTCGCCGCCGGTCATTTTCTTGATCTCGGCCTCGCGCAGGCGTTCGCCCTCTTCCGGCTCCGAGGCCCGCACCATCCGCGCCCCGATCAGCGGAATCAGGTCAGGCGTGGCCTCGCCCCCGCTGCGCTTTTGCGTGCCTGTCAGCGATTCAATCGCGGCCGTGGCCGAGTAATCCGCCATCATATTGGCCATCAGGTCCGCCAGCACCGATTTGCCGTTCGAGCCGTCCCCATATTGAAAAACCAACTTTTGCTCGCCGGTCAGGCCCGTCATGCTCAGCCCATACCAGCGCTGCAAAAAGGCGCGGATTTCAGGGTCGGGGTGAATTTGCGCCATGAAAGCATCAAATTTCGGGCATGTGGCGGCGGCGTCATACTGCACATCCATAATCTTGGTTAGGCGCATTTCTCGAGCATGGGGCAGCAGTTCCATGCTCACCGAGCCATCCATATCCGAGCATCCGTCTTCGCGAAGGCCTTTCTGCATGGCGCGATCAACCTCGAATTTCAGCACGCCGCTTTGGGTGTTTATCACCAGCGGGTCCGCATCCAGCGCCTCCAGATCGAGGCTTTGCTTTACGGTCGATTCCAAAATCATATTGGTGATCTTGGCAGAGTTCCCCGAGGCCTTGGCATGCTTCCGGTGGTCAGCCCGCAGCGCCCCGCGCCGCCGCTTTATCCGCGCGATCCAATCCAGCTTTTCCTTGATCTTGATTTCTTCCTGCACATCATCCGGCGTTTTGCCTGTGCCCTTGGCATGGATTTCATCTCGAAGGTCAATCAGCCGCGGCTCCTCCTCAAGCTTTTGAATCTCCCAATCTTCCAGCGACACATGCGCCGCCTCGTCAATGATCCGCGCCGCCACCTTTTGCGCCAACCCGCGCACATTCAGCTTATCGTCATCCTTGCCCCAAACCTTGCCATCCCAGCAAAACCACGCCACGCGCGGCACAAACATCACATCTTGGCCATAATAGGCGCTAAAGCGCTGCCCATTGCCAAAATCATTTAGCGGGAAAAGCGCACATTTGCGAAATTGCTCGGCCTCGCCATCCGCTTCTGGCGGTGAAGGGGGCGCGCCACCGCTCTCGATCGGGGCCACATCTTCGGCCTTTCTAAAGGCCCCGCGCACGCGCTCGCTACCATCAGCCATGCCGCGCCCCTTCCAAAATCATGTCATTCAGGTCTTTGCCCATATCAGCCGGCACTATGCTGGCCACCAGCCCGGGGCGGCGGGCCATGGCGCGGCGGCACCCCGCCTCCAGCTTGGCGCGGGTGTCTTTCGGGTTGGAATCCCCGTCCATCACATAAATCAGCCGCTTTACCCAAGCGGGGGGCACAAAGCCGTCAGCTCCGCCGCCAAGGTCAGGCACGCCAGAGTAGCGCTTACCCTTTTCCTTTATCTGCCGCCCCGCCATGTTGCCAAGGTCCACCCCCGCCCAATAGGCCGCACGGGGCGTGGCATCCGCCACCCATGCGGTGGCCGTGGTTTCTATCCCCTCCCCCATCACCAGCGTATCGGCCCCTTGCGGCGTGTGCAGGCGGATGGCGCAGGATTTCTTAGGTCCGGCATAAAGCTTGGCCGAAATCTGGTTGCCGTCAGGGTCAAATATCCGCGCCTTGCCTTTCGGCTGACTCATATCGAGCCATGTCTGGTGCAAGGCGCTAAACCGGCCATCCGGCAGCTGGATAGCCGCCACCATGGCGGGGCCAGAATGCAAGCGCACGCTCTTTTTGTTGATTTTTTTAACGTATGGCAGGTCAGGCGCGAACCGCAGGCACGCCGGAAATTCCGGCAGCGCCAAGCCGCGCAGGCGCAAATAATCCTCCGCCATCGTGCCCTTGGCTGGCACAGCACCCTGCCAAATGGCATGCGCGCGCTTACGGGCATATTGCCGGTATTTATCGGCCTCGCCCTCACGCTTCATCTGCTCGCGCTTAAATCGCTCTTCGCGCCGCGCCATTTCTACAGCGCTGATTTCCACCTCGGCATCACCACACAGCCATTGCAGCGCGTCTTTAAAATTGCACCCCTGCACCAGCTCCACCAGCCGGATCACATCCCCGCCGCCACATGTGCGGCAGTTAAATATCCCCATATCGCTGTTGATCGAGAACCGGTCATGCCCGCCGCACACAGGGCAAGGGCCGGTCATCTCCCGCCCTGCCCGCTTGAGGCCTTCAATATTTAGCCGCGCGGCTATATCCTCGATTTTCTTGAGCTTGGCCGTTGTCAGGCGCGGATCAGGTTTTTGCATCCTTCACCCCCCTGTAATTCGTCACATCATCCATGCAGCGCTGAAATTCTTTCAGGATCGCGTCCGCATCCACACCCGCCAGCCCGCAAATGTAAAAAAAATCGGACGATCCAAACCATTCCTTGCAGCGCCGCACCTCGAGGCGCGCGTTGCCGCTCAGATTTTTGCCGCCGCATCGCCGATAAACCTCGGGCAATGCCCCGCGCCATTGCTGGCCTATCACCTCGCACCATAAGCGCAAGCACCCCTCTACCGAAATAGCATCCGTCGGTATTTTGCTCAAAGGCACCAGCGGCTCAAGGCCACCAGCATCGGTCTTGGTGGGGCATCCGTTTCTCACGACACACCGCCC
>JALSHK010000166.1 GCA_026982275.1 Paracoccaceae bacterium
GGGTGGCGGATGATTACGCGCAGGATATCCCCTATACCCCCGCATGGGCCGAGAAAATCACCGGCGTGCCAGCCGAGAAGATCGAAGTGGTGGCGCGGGAGTTTGCCACCAATGCGGAAAAGACCGAAGGCCGCTCTATGGTCATCCTCGGGGCCGGTCTAAACCACTGGTATCACATGGATATGAACTATCGCGGGATCATCAATATGCTGGTGATGTGCGGCTGTGTCGGCAAATCCGGCGGTGGCTGGAGCCACTATGTGGGGCAGGAAAAACTGCGCCCGCAAACCGGCTGGCAGCCGCTGGCCTTCGCGCTCGACTGGGCGCGCCCGCCACGGCACATGAACTCCACCTCCGCATGGTATGCCCATACCGACCAATGGCGCTATGAGCAGCTGGATGTAAACGAGATCCTCTCGCCCACCGCGCCCGAGGGCGACTGGGATGCCAGCCTGATCGACTATAACATCCGCGCCGAGCGCATGGGCTGGTTGCCTTCAGCGCCGCAGCTCAAGACCAACCCGCTTGAAGTCGGCAAGGCTGCCAAAGCCGCTGGCAAAACCGCCGCTGAATATGTGGCTGAAAAGCTGGTGGCGGGTGATCTGGAAATGTCTTGCGAGGACCCCGATAACGAGGCCAACTGGCCGCGCAACCTGTTCGTGTGGCGCTCCAATCTGCTTGGCTCTTCCGGCAAGGGCCATGAGTATTTCATCAAGCACTTGCTGGGCACCGATAACGGGGTGATGGGCAAGAACCTTGGCATCGATGGCGGCCGGATGCCCAAAGAGGCGAAATGGCATGAGGAGGCCCCCGAGGGCAAGCTTGACCTGCTGGTCACGATTGATTTCCGCATGTCCACCACCGCTGTTTACTCCGACATCGTGCTGCCAACGGCGAGCTGGTATGAAAAGGATGACATGAACACCAGCGACATGCACCCTTTCATCCATCCGCTGCAAGCGGCCGTGGACCCGGCTTATGAAAGCCGCTCGGATTGGGAGATTTTCAAAGGCTTGGCCAAGAAGGTCTCGGAAATCGCGCCGGAAATCCTCGGCGTTGAAACCGACGTCGTCCAGCTTCCGCTGCTGCACGATACCCCGATGGAGATCGCGCAAGACCAGGTGAAGGACTGGAAGAAGGGCGAATGCGAGCTGATCCCGGGCAAAACCGCGCCGAATTATATTGCGGTCGAGCGGGATTATTCGCAGATTTACGACAAGTTCACCTCGGTCGGCCCATTGCTGGACAAGCTCGGCAATGGCGGCAAAGGCATCAACTGGAATACCGATATCGAGGTGCAGCACCTGCGTGACCTCAATGGCGTTGTGCTGGAGGATGGCGTCTCGAAAGGCATGCCCAAGCTCGACACAGCGATTGATGCCGCCGAGATGATCCTGATGCTGGCACCCGAAACCAACGGCGAAGTGGCCGTGAAGGCATGGCAAGAGCTTGAGAAGGCGACAGGCCGCGAGCATGCGCATTTGGCCCTGCCGAAAGAGGACGAGAAAATCCGCTTTCACGATATTGCCGCCCAGCCGCGCAAGATCATTTCCTCCCCCACTTGGTCGGGCATTGAAAGCGAGCATGTGAGCTATAATGCGGGCTATACCAATGTGCACGAGCTGATCCCGTGGCGCACACTGACAGGCCGCCAGCAGCTATACCAGGACCACCTGTGGATGCTGGCCTTTGGCGAGGGTTTTTGTAGCTACCGGCCTCCGGTGGACCTGAAAACCATCAACGGGGATTTCAATACCGAGGAAGGCAAGCCGCATGTGGTGCTGAACTTCATCACCCCGCACCAGAAATGGGGCATTCACTCCACCTATTCCGACAACCTGCACATGCTGACGCTCAATCGTGGTGGCCCTGTGGTCTGGGTCTCGGAAGTGGACGCTGCCACTGCGGGGCTGGTCGATAACGACTGGGTCGAGGTTTATAACGCCAACGGTGCGCTAACCGCGCGGGTGGTGGTTTCCCAACGCATGAAGCAAGGCACCATTTATATGTATCACGCGCAAGAAAAGATCGTGAATACACCGGGATCGGAAAAAACCGGCATTCGGGGCGGGATCCACAATTCGGTCACCCGCGCCACGGTCAAGCCCACGCATATGATCGGGGGCTATGCCCAGCAATCCTACGGGTTCAATTACTACGGCACGGTTGGCTCCAACCGCGACGAGTTTGTGATTGTCCGCAAAATGAACAAGGTCGACTGGCTCGACACCCCAGTAAAAACGGAGGCCGCAGAATGAAGATCCGCGCACAAATAGGCATGGTGCTGAACCTTGATAAATGTATCGGGTGCCACACCTGCTCTGTCACCTGCAAAAACGTCTGGACCTCGCGTGAAGGCGTTGAATATGCATGGTTCAATAACGTAGAAACCAAGCCCGGCATCGGCTATCCGAAAGACTGGGAAAACCAGGCCAAGTGGAATGGCGGCTGGGAGCGGAGCAAAAAAGGCACGCTCCAGCCCAAACAGGGCGGCAAATGGCGGATATTGGCGAAGATTTTCGGCAATCCTGATTTGCCGGAGATTGACGACTATTACGAGCCGTATACCTTTGATTACGACCACCTGAAATCGGCCCCCGATATGCCCGCCTTCCCCACGGCGCGCCCGCGCTCGGTGCTAACGGGCGAGCGTATGGAAAAGATCGTCGGCGGCCCGAATTGGGAGGAAATTCTGGGAGGCGAGTTTGAAAAACGCTCCAGGGATTACAACTTCGAGGGCGTGCAAAAGGAGATTTACGGCGAATACGAGAATACATTTATGATGTATCTGCCGCGCCTCTGCGAGCATTGCCTGAACCCCGCCTGCGCCGCCTCCTGCCCTTCCGGCGCGATTTACAAGCGCGAGGAAGACGGCATTGTGCTGATCGATCAGGAAAAATGCCGCGGCTGGCGGATGTGTGTATCCGGCTGCCCCTATAAAAAGGTTTATTATAACTGGGAAAGCGGCAAATCGGAGAAATGCACCTTTTGCTATCCGCGCATCGAAAGCGGCCTTCCAACCGTGTGTTCCGAAACCTGCGTCGGGCGCATTCGCTACCTCGGCGTGATCCTTTATGACGCTGACCGGATCGAGGAAATGGCAAATACCGCCAATGAGCAGGACCTTTACCAGTCCCAACTCGATATGTTCCTTGACCCCAATGATCCTGCTGTAGCGGCGCAAGCCTTGGCGGATGGTGTGCCTGCGGACTGGATCGAAGCCGCGAAAAATTCGCCGGTCTATAAAATGGCGATTGACTGGAAGATCGCTTTCCCGCTGCACCCGGAATATCGCACCCTGCCGATGGTCTGGTATATCCCGCCGCTTAGCCCGATTCAGAATGCAGCCGAGGCTGGCGCGATCGGGATTGACCGCGATATGCCGGATGTTAAATCCCTGCGCATTCCGGTGCGCTACCTCGCCAATATGCTGACAGCCGGGGATGAAGCCCCGATCGTTACGGCGCTGGAGCGGATGCTGG
>JALSHK010000167.1 GCA_026982275.1 Paracoccaceae bacterium
CCCCCGCACCGTAATCTGGTGCACCGCATCCCGCTTGAAATCGTCACTGTAATTCGCTTTTCCCATAATGGCCTCCTTGCCTCATTTTTAGGGAAGAAGGTGTCTACAAATCTAGGGGCTATTCATAGGCCATGATTGCTTCCTTCACCTCGGCATCCTCCGAGGCGGCGATCAAATAATCAAAACACCCCGCATTGGTATTGAGCTTGTTTGAATGGGCGTGATCCGAGAGCAATTTATGCTGTCGTAGCGAGTGCCGGTCATAGCTCACCCATTGCCGCAACCCAAGGCCGATAAAGGCCGCCAGCACCGTGCCGGCCGCAATGCCCTTTTTGAGACTGTCTTCCTCCACATTCCCCGAAATGCCCAGATAAGCCGCCAATACCAACATCAGGACAGAAAAAGCGGGGATTATTTTCATCAAGAGCGGCACGCCTGCAATCACCGTTGACGCGGCAATCAGCCCTTTTTTGAGCCAGCTAACCTGCGCGCGGGCATTGGGATAAAGCGATTTCAGATCCGCCAGCGGAATATTGCGAAACAGCTGCAAATAGGCAGCCCCTTGGCGCAATCCGGCGCGCTTTATGTCTTTTTTGCTGGCGTCCAGGCCAGGGATCATGGCAAAGACCACATGGTCAAAGGTGGGTATGATTGCCTTTTTTCTGCGCAGGCCAAACCATATATCAACATCGGTTTTTACCTCTCGCAGCCCGCGCGCGTAGAATTGCACCTTGG
The DNA here is from genome assembly GCA_026982275.1 of Paracoccaceae bacterium. Lineage (GTDB taxonomy): Bacteria > Pseudomonadota > Alphaproteobacteria > Rhodobacterales > Rhodobacteraceae > UBA3077. Next base: position 736 of record JALSHK010000167.1, read on the forward strand.
AAAATATGCCGGTTTTCACCTTGATTTCCGAGCGCAGCCGCCCCTCTTTGCTATCGGCCTCATCGATCTCTGCATGGCTGAGCGGGCGAAAATTGGCGGTGATCAGCACATGCTCAAGCTCCTCCAGGAAAACCCGCCGCTGGGCCTTGCTCGTCTCCAGAGGATGGGTGCCTTTCTGGTCAGGGTTCAGCCCGACATACAGCTCCTTGATATGCTCGGAGGTTGTGAAAAACTCGATATGAAACAGAAGCCCGAGCCAGCGGATCAGGCTGGCCATTTCGGGGCGCTCTTCGGCTTTGAGCGCCTGATGGTGCAATATTGCCGAAACGATTTCGGATTTGCGCACGGGGATATAATAGTCAAACGCCTCGCTGGTCATGGCTCCATCTCCAAAGGCGGGCCAAAGCGGGCGCGGATCTTCGCGGCGATCTGGTCTCGCACCTGCCGGTAGGCCGCCAGCTTTTCCTCGCGGGTGCGGCCAAGGTCTGTAGGGTCCATGATTGGCCAGTATTCCACCTCGAGCGCGTAATAGCGTGTATATTCCAGCGCGGCGCGCTGCGCGGCGGGGGAAAGGGCGATGATCAGGTCATAGCCGTCAATCTGGTCGCCCCATTCTTCCATCTCCTCAAAGGATCTTGCCCTGTGTTTTGAAAGGGTTACCCCGACCTCTTCACACACCGCCACCGAAAATCCGTCCACTTCCATATCATGGCGCACGCCCGCACTTTGCACAAAGATCGTAGTGCCGTAATCGCGCTTCATCATCCCCTCGGCCATGGGCGAGCGCACCGCATTATGGTCACACGCAAACAGCACAGAGGAGGGGCGGCTCACCATACGTTATCCTTTGAAGTGCAAAACACAAATCAGCGTAAACAAGCGCCGCGCGGTTTTGTGATCAAGCTCCACCTTGCCTTCCAGCCGCTCCAGCAGCACCCGCGAGCCCTCGTCATGAATGCCGCGCCGCCCCATATCAATCGCTTCGATCTGGGCGGGGGGCAGGCGCTTGACCGCATCAAAATAGCTCTCGCAGATCTGGAAGTAGTCCTTGATGACTTGCCGGAAGGGCGAGAGCGACAGGTGGAATTCTCCAAGCTTTTCCCTGGCTTCATTCAGAATCCCAAACACCAGACGCCGCTCGATAATCGAGAGATTCAGGCGAAACGGGCCAACAGGGGCCGCGCCTTCCCGCGCCAACGGCGCAAAGCTGTTTTCCTCCAGCAGGTCATAGATCGCCACGCGACGCTCCTGCTCGATTTCCGGCGTCGGGGCGGGCAGGCCGGCTTCATCAAGAACAACCTCTATCAGCCTGTTTTCACTCATTATTCAATGCCTCCAGCCGCGCCAATACCGAAAGCCCATGCGCCTCAAGGCTTTCCGAGGACGCCAGGGTGGCCGCCGCAGGGCCAATGGCGCGCAGGCTTTCCGGTGTCATGCGTGAAATTGTGGTTTTCTTCATGAAATCAAGCACATTCAAGCCGGAGCTAAAGCGCGCGGTGCGCCCTGTGGGCAGCACATGGTTTGGTCCGCCGACATAATCACCAATCGCTTCGGGGGTATAGGCGCCGATAAATATAGCGCCTGCATGGATGCATTTATCGGCCAGGCCTTCGGCATCCGCCACGCAAATCTCCAGGTGTTCGGGCGCAATCCTGTTGCTCAAATCCGCCGCTTCGCTCATATCGCGCACGATTATCACCGCGCCGTAATCCGCCCAGCTTTTGCCGGCGATCTCGCGGCGCTCCAGCGTTTCCAGCCGTTTTTCAATGGCTTGCACCACGGCTCTGCCAAAATCTTCATCATCGGTAATCAGGATGGATTGCGCGCTTTCGTCATGCTCGGCCTGCGAGAGCAGATCCAGCGCCAGCCAGTCGGGGTTATTATCCTTATCTGCAATCACCAGAATCTCGCTCGGCCCCGCGATCATATCGATCCCGACCTGCCCGAAAACCTGCCGCTTGGCCACCGCGACAAAAGCATTGCCCGGACCGGTGATTTTATCCACCGGCGCAATGGTTTGGGTGCCATAAGCCATGGCCGCAATCGCCTGCGCCCCGCCAATGCGATACACCGTTTCCACCCCGGAAAGCCTGGCTGCCAGCAGCACCAGCGGGTTAACCTTGCCATCGGGTGTGGGTGCGCAGATCACGAGGTTTTCCACCCCCGCCACCGCTGCCGGAATGGCGTTCATCAATACCGAAGAAGGATAAGAAGCCAGCCCGCCCGGCACATATAGGCCGGCGCTGGAAACGGCGGACCAGCGCCAGCCAAGGCTTGCGCCGGTATCATCTGTCCAGCGGGCATCTTGGGGCAGCTGCTTTTCATGATAGGCGCGGATGCGGGCTGCGGCCAGCTCCAGTGCCTCGCGCTCGGCGCTTGGCACCCTGGCGATCTCGGCGGCCATTTCAGAGGGGCTGAAGGCCAGCGTTTCGGGGGTGAGCCTCAGGCGGTCAAATTTGGCGCTCAGCTCGATCACCGCCGCATCGCCGCGCGCGCGCACATCAGCGATAATGCCGTTTACGGTATCCAGCACATCGCTATCGGATTCCCGCCTGGCGGCAAGAAAGGTAGCAAAATCCGCATCAAAACCGGCATCACAGGTGGATAAAATAACAGGCATAAGGCACTCCGTATTGGCTGCCGGTTTTGTATCCGGCTTCCGAAACTATCACAAGCGTATTGAAGCTGGCTTTTGCCGGAGCCTTATCCCGCATGGGGTAATGCTCCGGGATTAATCCTGCATTA
>JALSHK010000168.1 GCA_026982275.1 Paracoccaceae bacterium
CCGGCACCTATTGGCCGGAAATCCAGCGGATTTGCGATGCGCATGAGATATTGCTGATCGCGGATGAGGTCATCACCGGGTTTGGCCGCACAGGCGCGTGGTTTGGCTCCGAAACCTACGGCATCCGGCCCGATATCATGACCATCGCCAAGGGGCTTTCCTCAGGCTATCAGCCGATCGGCGGCTCGGTGCTTTCCGAGAAGATGGCGGCGGTATTTGCCGAAAAGGGCGGAGAATTCAATCATGGATACACCTATTCCGGCCATCCTGTAGCCGCCGCCGTGGCGCTGGAGAATCTGCGCATTCTGGAGGAGGAAAATATTGTCTCCACCGTGGGTAATGAAACCGGCCCCTATCTGGCCAAGCGCTGGGCCGAGCTGGGCGAGCATCCGCTGGTGGGCGAGGCGCGCTCATCGGGCCTGATGGCCGCGATCGAGCTAACGCCGGATGCCAATGCCCGCGCCCCTTTTGCCGAGGAAGGCTTGATTGGCCGGATTTGCCGCGATCATTGCTTCGAGAATAATCTGGTGATGCGCCATGTGGGGGATAAAATGATCATCGCGCCGCCGTTGGTGATTTCAAAACCGGAAATCGATACCCTGATCGAAACCGCCCATAAAGCGCTGGATCTGACGTTGCAAGACGCCACAGCCCAAGGGCTGATGAAAGCGGGCAGCCGCCAGGCCGTCGAGCGGGCAAAAAAAAGGCCGAGCTAAGCTCGGCCCAAGTCCAACAGGGAGGTATGAAACGTTGCGAGCGAACCCGCTTGCTTCGATAGGTGATATAGGTAGCTTGATTGGCTCAATCAAGTATAATACGACAGTTGCGACGCATAACCGCTATCCCCTGAATGCATAGCTAGCATGTAACCCTTAAAAACAAGTAAATTCAGCTGTTTTTGCGCATTACTTTCCGATAGGCAATTACTTCGTTCAGCACAAAATCCTTGAATACCTCGACACGTTTGGATTGCCGCAGCTCCGCAGGATAGGCCAGATACACCGGCACAGGCACCGAACCCGAATCGGGTAGCACATTTACCAGCTCGGGGAAATCAACCGTCAGATAATCGGGCAAGGCCCCGATCCCCAGCGAATTCCGCACCGCTTGCAGGATCCCGAAATAGTTATTTACCGTCAAGAGCGAGGTCTCGTTTTCTTCGATAAACGGCCCGACCCATGCCGCCCCCGCGCTCACCTGCGGCGCGCTCGGGCTTTGGGAAATCAGCCGGTGTTTTTTCATATCCGCAGCGGTTTTTGGCTCGCCATTTTTGGCCAGATAATCGCGGCTGGCATAGAATTTCATGTTTACATCCATCAAGCGCCGGCGAATAAGATCGGCTTGTGATGGCTCTTTCATGCGGATCGCCACATCGGCCTCGCGCATCGGCAGATCAAGCACCCGCTCCTCCAGCATCAGGTTAATGCGCAAATTCGGGAATTTTTCATATAGATGCGCAAGGCGGGGTGCCAGCCAGAGCGAGCCAAAGCCGGTGGTGGTGGTGACCCGAAGCTCGCCAAAAACCTCGTCTTCGGAATCCTTGATCTGCGCGGTGGCGGCATCAAGCTGCTTGCGCATGGCTTTGGCGGCCTCAAAAAGCAATTCGCCCTGCTCGGTTAAAATCAGCCCGCGCGCGTGGCGGTGAAACAGAATCACATTCAGGCTTTCTTCCAGCCCCCTGATCTGGCGGCTAACGGCGGATTGGCTCAGATGCAGCACCTCCCCCGCATGGGTGAGGCTGCCCGCATCTGCTACCGCATAAAAAATCCTGACCTTGTCCCAATCCATTTCCCACCCCCGATTTCCCGCAACCTATAGGCTTAGCCCCGTCGCGCGCAACAAATATCCTGACCAGAGGCATGAATTATATGTTATTATACGTTGTATTCTGCCATTTTGAAATAAATGAACGAATGTTCACATTTGAGCTAAACCATTGCGATTCTTCTTGAAAGGTCAAACTTTCTGACCAATAATACAGGCGGAGGAACATGTTATGGATCTGCAATCTGTCTCGCTATCTGATCGGTTCGACCTGTCAAAAAAGAATGTTTTGCTGAATGGCACCCAGGCCCTGGTGCGCTTGATGCTGATGCAAAAACAACGGGACAAGGATGCGGGCCATAATACGGCGGGCTATGTGAGCGGCTATCGCGGCTCGCCGGTGGGCGCGGTGGATCTGCAAATGCAGCGGGCCGAAAGCCGGCTATCGCCCGCCGATATCCGCTTTGAAGCGGGGTTGAACGAGGATCTTGCCGCCACTGCCCATTGGGGCGCGCAGGCGGCGGGGCTGCGCGGCGATGGCAAATTCGACGGCGTTTTTGGCCTTTGGTATGGCAAAGGGCCGGGGGTGGACCGCTCGGGCGATGTTTTTCGCCATGCCAATATGGCGGGCACGGCGGCGCTGGGCGGCGTAGTGGCGGTGATGGGAGATGATCACACGGCGGAATCCTCCACCACCCTGCACCAGTCCGAATTTGCTTTTGTCGATGCGCTGATGCCGATCCTGTCGCCCGCCGGCGTGCAGGAAATTCTGGATTACGGCATTTATGGCTATGCGCTCAGCCGGTATTGCGGCGCTTGGGTGGGCCTGAAGGCGCTGAAGGATACTATCGAGGTTACGCAAGTGGTGGATGGCAGCGCGGATCGGGTGCAGGTGAAATTGCCCACCGAGTTTGAAATGCCCGAGGGTGGGCTGAATATCCGGCTGCTGGATGACCGCGCCGAGCAGGAAGCCCGCGTGCATGATTATAAACGCTTCGCCGCCGAGGCTTTCGGGCGCGCCAACGGGCTGGATAAACGCATGCACGGCAAGGCGGGGGCGCGGATCGGCATTGTGTCGGCGGGCAAAAGCTGGCTCGATACCGCCCATGCGCTGGAAACGCTGGGCATTGACGAAGCGCAGGCCGAGGCGCTGGGCATCACCACCTACAAGGTCGCTATGGTCTGGCCGCTGGATATGAAATCTTTCCGCGAATGGGCCGAGGGGCTGGAGCTGATTATCGTGGTGGAAGAAAAGCGCAAGCTGCTGGAAGTGCAGATAAAAGAAGCGATTTTCAATGATCGCCATGGCCGCCGCGTGATCGGCTGGAAAAAGGAAAACGGCGAGCTGCTGTTTACGGTCAAAGGCGCGCTGAATCCTATACTGGTGGCGCAAAAGCTGGCCGAAACGCTGGTGGAAGAAGGCGCGGCCAATGATCGGCTGCTGGCGGCGCAAAGCGCGCTCATGGCGGCCTCGTTGCCCGATAATACCGCGCCCCTGGCCCAGCGCATCCCGTATTTCTGCTCCGGCTGTCCGCATAATAGCTCGACCAAAGTGCCGGATGGTTCGCGCGCTTATGCCGGCATTGGCTGCCATTATATGGTGCAATGGATGGATCGTGACACTTTGGGCTTTACCCAGATGGGCGGTGAAGGGGTCAACTGGATCGGCGAGGCCCCGTTTAGCAACACCGGCCATGTTTTTCAGA
>JALSHK010000169.1 GCA_026982275.1 Paracoccaceae bacterium
CGCCGTGGTCCAGCCCTCTGAAAGCACGGTATCCGCATGGATAAACAGCAGCCAGGGCCGGCTGGCCATGCCCGCCCCTGCTCTAAGCTGCCCCCCGCGCGAGGGCGCAACCCGCGCGAATTTCGCCCCGATCTGCTCGGCCACCTCGGCGATATCATCCTCCGAGCCGCCATCCACGATAATCAGCTCGCCAATCAGCCCCGCCTCCAGCCCCTCGGAAAGCGCCGCCAGCGCTGGCCCGATACGGGCTGCGGCGTTTAGCGTCGGGAGGATCACGGAAATCGGGGCGGGCATGGCGGCTTTCGGCTTGGTAATGGCGGCATTCCCCCCTATATTACCCGCATGATCCAAGGATACCATGACAAAGCGCGGCAATTGCTGCGCATTAGCGGCAGCGACCGGCAGGAATTCCTGCAAGGGCTGGTGAGCAACGATATGAACAAGCTCGAGAGCGGGCCGATCTATGCGGCACTGCTGAGCGCGCAGGGGAAATACCTGTTTGATTTCTTTCTGGCGGCGGATGGCGAGGCGATCCTGATCGACGTCGCGGCCAGCCGCGCCCCCGCCTTGGCCCAAAAGCTTTCAATGTATCGGCTGCGCGCCGATGTGCAGATCGAGGCCGATGAGCGCGCTGTGTGGCGCGGCATCGGGGCAAACCCCGAAGGCGGATTTGCCGACCCTCGGCACGAGGCCATGGGCTGGCGGCATTATGGTGCTGTTGAAACCACCGCTTTGGCCACGGATCATTTCGAAGCGCTGCGGGTGGAACATATCATCCCCGAGCCGGAGCTGGTGGAGAATGAAACCTATATTCTGGAAGCCGGTTTCGAGCGCCTGAACGGCGTGGATTTTCGCAAGGGCTGCTATGTGGGCCAAGAGATTACCGCGCGGATGAAGCATAAAACCGAGCTGAAAAAGGGGTTGTGCCGCGTGTCTGTGCAGGGCGAAGCCGAATTTGGCAGCGCGATCACGGCAAAAGGCAAACCGGCAGGCACGCTCTTTACCGTGGTGAATGGCACCGGGCTGGCGCATTTGCGCTTTGATCGGGCGCAAGGCGAAATGCAGGCAGGGGCGGCGCGCCTAACGCTCGTCTAGCGCCAGCCGTATCCCCAGCCCGATAAAAATCGCCCCGAGAGAGCGGTCCAGCCAGAGGCCGAAACGCGGGTTGTTGCGCAAGCCATTGGTGAGCTTTTCGCCCGCCATGATAAGCGGCGGCTCGATAAAGGCGGCCACGACAATAATCAGCACACCATGCAGAAAAAGCTGCGCCCAGACCGGCCCCGCGCCTTCAACCACAAATTGTGGCAGGAAAGCGAGGAAGAAGATCGCGACTTTAGGGTTGAGCAGGGCAACGATGATTCCCTGCTTGAAAATCGGAAAGGCGCGGCGAGCGGTCGGGGAGCCCTCACTGATAAACCCGCTACCATCCGAGCGCAGCGCTTTTATTCCGAGATAGAGCAAATATGCCGCCCCTGCCCATTTAACCACCGAAAATGCAGTGGCCGAGGTGGCCAGAATGGCGGAAAGCCCCGCCGCCGCCATCAGCACATGGCCAAAAGCGCCGAGCCAGATGCCGCCAAGCGCAGCAAAGCCTGCCTTGCGACCGCCGCGCACGGTCTGGCCGATGATAAAGGCTATATCGGGGCCGGGCGCAAGGTTAAGCACCACGGCGGCGACGAAAAAGCTGGTCCAGTGCAGGAGGGTATAATCAAACATAAGCGAACTTTACGCAGGCGGTAGCGCTAGACAAGGTCGGCCCGCGCCGACCCGCCGCAACGAGGTGGCCCGTAAGGGTCGCCGAGGCGCGGCGCACCCGCAGCGGCGCGTCTGCCACCTCGCCTATGGCAAGACAACACCCGCGCCGCGCTGATAAATCAGTCCTCGTCGTCTACCGGATTGAGCTGAGCCGCCACTTTTAGCGCCATCGTCTCGAATATCTTGGCATGCACGCCATCTGGCTCGGCCATGACCACAGGGGTGCCCGCATCGGAATATTTGCGAATATCCATATGCAGCGGAATGCCGCCAAGGAAAGGCACGCCAAGCTTGCCGGATTCTTCCTGTGCACCGCCATGGCCAAAAATATCCGAGCGCTCTCCGCAATGCGGACAGATAAACGTGCTCATATTCTCGATAATACCAAGAATCGGCACATCAACGCTCTGGAACATTTTCAGCCCCTTGCGGGCATCAATCAGCGCCAGATCCTGCGGGGTAGACACGATCACCGCACCGGCTACCGGCACTTGCTGCGCCAGCGTGAGCTGGGTATCCCCCGTGCCTGGCGGCATATCCAGCACCAGAACGTCAAGCTCGCCCCAGGCGACTTCCTTGAGCAACTGCATCAGGGCCGAAACGATCATTGGCCCGCGCCAGATCACCGGATTTTCCTCTTCCATCAAAAAGCCCATCGACATCACTTTGATGCCGTAGCGCTCCATCGCGTAAAGCACGTCGTTTTTCAGCTCGGGGCGATCTTCGACCATGTCAAACAATCGCGGCAGCGAAGGACCGTAAATATCCGCATCCAGCAGGCCGACCTTCAGCCCGAGCCTGGATAGCGCCAAGGCCAGATTGGCCGAGGTGGTCGATTTACCCACACCGCCCTTGCCCGAGGCCACGGCCAGAATATGCTTGATGCCCGGAATAGCCGCTGAATCAGGCCGCATATCGGGACCAACCGGGCGCTCTTTGCGCTTTTTCAGCTTGGGTGGCTCGGTAGAGACCACCGGCTCCGCCTCGGCAGTGAGCGCGATCAGCGCGGTCTCAACGCCCTCCAAGGCCAGCACCTGACGCTCGGCGGCTTTTTGCAGCGCGGTCGGATCACCGTGCAGGGCTTTTGGCACGGTAATTGAAAACACCACTTTGCTGCCGTCAATGATGATATCGGAAACCAGACCATCTGAAACAATGTCTTCTTTCAGCCCCGGCGCGGTTACGCTAATCAGTGATTTGATAATTTGTTCTTTGGTCGCCATATTGATCCCCGTATTCTGGCCGGGCCAAATACCCGAGCAATTCACTCGCTTATAAAAGCGGTTAGGTGGAGGAATCAATAGAAAGCAGGGGTTGGGCGGAAATGCCGCGCTCGCAGCCGCTAGTTCTCGATAAGCGAGACAATCTCGGCGTTCACGATCCCGGAGCCGAAACCGGAATTGCCTACTTGCAGGCCAATCCCCGGCTCGGGGAGGTATTTCACCTCCCGAAGATCAAAAATCCCATCGCGAAAACTGATCGTATGGGTGAATATCCGCACCGCCTCATAGCTGCAATCCCCGACCACAAGCGGCGCGCTGGCATAAACCGACCAGCCAAAGGCACCGGTCCCGGGGCCATAGACCGAATCGTCACGGGTCCGCGTGCCATTGCCACGATCGCCTTCGGCGAGGCTGGCCGGGTCAGGCATTTCGAAATCATACGTTATGGTGGTTTTTTCCAGGGCTTCCCATGAATTTTTTGTA